>NZ_JBMBTE010000014.1:0-67824 GCF_048897285.1 Rhodococcus sp. O3 | reverse complement strand
GATTATGAGCCGAAAATCGGGGCCTCATGAGGCTCGCCATTCGTGTATAGATTGGAAGTGGGAACAAGCCGAATTTCGCGGTTCGGGCGTTCGTCCCTTCGCCAATCCACGTGGTCGATCAGTGAGGCCTGTCGACTGGTGGGAGACCTACGAGTGCGGTGTATGCGCGCGCGGCTGGGTATGTGCGGTCCACATCCCACCGTCGTAGTAGCGCACCATAGTGGGATTCTGTGGATCCGTGTACCAACCAGCCGGTATCGCATTGTGGACAGCCGGTGGAACTTTCGACTTGGACGCCTTCACGATCACTATCACGATCCCGGCGACCGCGGCGACCGCCGCTGCCAAGATCGCGAACAACACCAGAAAATGCCACGGACTCATTGCACCCACGCTCACTGATCGTCCAACCCGCTATGTCCGTTACGTCCTGAAAGTAAGTCTCGCGATGAGCGGCGGACGTCAGGTGCCGGATCGGCGAAGCGCCGACGTCAAATAGGTAGCGCCGATGAAACCCATCGACGATGCGTCCTTGCGTCACGTCCGGCCAAGTGTTGAACTGCGGACATAGATCGCGGCACGCGGATCCCCGGGTGGTACCGCATAATTCGACGGGAGTGCCTCGATGCGCATCGGAACCATGATCACCTACAGCGGCGGATTCGCCGAGACCGTCGCCGAGGTCGCCGATCTGGAACGCGCAGGTCTGGACATCGTCTTCATGGCGGAGGCCTACTCCTTCGATGCCGTCAGCCAGCTCGGATATCTCGCGGCGAAGACGTCGCGGGTGCAGCTCGCATCCGGGATCTTCCAGATCTACACACGGACCCCGTCGCTGATGGCGATGACCGCAGCGGGCCTCGACTACGTGTCCGACGGGCGATTCGTACTCGGCATCGGTGCGTCGGGACCGCAAGTGATCGAAGGGTTCCACGGCGTGCCCTACACGGCGCCGTTGGGACGCACCCGCGAGCTCGTCGACATCTGCCGGCAGGTGTGGCGCCGGGAGCCGGTGCGCTACGACGGCAAGTACTACCAGATTCCGCTGCCCCCGGAGAAGGGCACGGGACTCGGCAAGCCACTGAAGATCATCAATCATCCGGTGCGCGAGCGCATCCCGATCGTCATCGCCGCACTGGGGCCGAAGAACGTGGCTCTCACCGCGGAGATCGCCGAGGGCTGGCAGCCGATCTTCTACAACCCGGAACGCGCGAACGACGTGTGGGGTGAGGCGCTCGCAAAAGGCAAGGCCAAGCGCGATCCGTCGCTCGGCGACCTGGAGGTCTACGCCGGCCCCGCGCTCGCGATCGGCGACGACGTCGATCACCTGCTCGACCTGGTCAAACCCCACCTCGCGCTGTACATCGGGGGTATGGGTGCCCGCGGCAAGAACTTCTACAACGACCTGGCCTGCCGATACGGATACGAGGCCGACGCCAAGATCATCCAGGATCTGTATCTGGACGGAAAGAAGGACGAAGCCGCCGCGGCGGTGCCGGACGAGCTGGTGCGGGCGATCTCGCTGATCGGCCCCGAGGGCTACGTGCGCGAGCGGGTCGCGGCGTTCGCGGAGGCGGGTGCGACGACCCTGAACGTGAAGTTCCTCAGCCCCGACCCGGCAGGACGCGTCGAGCAGCTCGAGAAGCTGCGCGCCATCGTTGACGCGTGACGGCCGGGTGCCGGTAACGGTGGGATCGCTGCGTTCGATCTGAGCGGCGAGGCGCGCAACACGAGACGCGCGCCCCCGGACCGGTGAAGGAGTGGACGTGAAGCCCTACCTGAGGGTGCTCGCGGGAATGTTCGCGGGCATCACGTTGTGGTTGGCATTCGTGGAGCTGATCCACGGAAAGTTCTCGGCCTCTTTCACCCAGCTCGTGTTCACCGCAATCCTTGCGTATCTCGCTGTCGGCAAACCTATTCGGGACTACCGCGCGCGGAAGAAGGCCGAGTACGTGGGCCTGGCCGCCCGCGCGGAGGCCGGGCACCTCGCCTATCTGGCCGGGGATCCGGCGGCCTTCGCGCCGCCGCCCCCGGCACCGCGGCCGCCGAAGGTTCGAAGAGGCGTCGTGATCGCCGCGCTCGTCGCCGCAGCGTTCGTGATCTTCGGGATCATCTCCGACATCTCCGACGGGCTCGAATCGCCGTCGGACGACGACGCCACGCATCCGGTACCGACTCAACCGGCCGGCCCGTAGGTCTCGATGCACCGACGGTCACGCCGCTGCCGTCCGGCATCGCTGAATAGATCTGTCGAACAGCAGCTTCCGGTGTGTCTGTTTCGAGTAGCGGATTCGAGGGCAGTCGAACCGCACGGAAAAGGACGCCCTGCGGGCGGCTGTCTTGAACCGATCGGAGACCCTTCGGGTCCCTGAGTCTGCTCGGCCCCTTCCCCAAACGCTGCCCGGTCGCCATGTCCCGATAGACCGTCTCGGCCAGCACTTCTGGCCCCACGTCGGGTGGTGACGTGTGGCTTGTGCTGGACCCGGTCGTTCGTGTCGACCCGTGCGATCGGGTGCTCCGCCACCAGCTGCGGAGGCTGAAGGTACTGGTGCCCTGTCGGTTTCGGGTTCGGCTCCGTGGCCGGATACCCGCAGCGGCGATGCGCTGACGTCGGACTACGGGAGGGTAGCGACGGGCACGGTCATGCCTCGGTTGCCGGAACGGCCCTCGTACACACCGTGCAAAGTGAAACGCCTGCAGCCCCTCGACCGGCGGGGTCGAAGGGCGGAAGAGTCAGGACGTCGACAGGGGATCGAGCGGAGTGGCTCGTCGATGCGCGCCTCGATCGGGCGCGTGGATAGAATCCAGCCTACGGTGCATGACAGTTCCGTTCTGTCGTGTGCCCAGACCCCGGATCGGTGTTGGCGCACCGGCCGGGGTCGAACTGTTTTCAGATGATCTTGGGATGGTCCCACGCAAGCTGGGCGCGGTCAACTCGAACGGCTGTTCTATGCGTGTCGGCGCGTCGCTGTCTCGAGAGCCGCGTCCGAGCGAATGTACCGCTCGTCTCCTCAGATCGACTGAATGTGCCGCTCGCTCGGAAAACGGGTGCGACACCTGCGGAAACGGGTGCGACACCTGCGCCCGTTGTTCCCGGACACAGAAACACGACGCCCAATCTCCCCGTCGTCACGGTGCTCGTCACAGATACTGCTGATCATGAAGCCCGTCGGAATCCGCGCCGTCGTCACCGCCGCCGTCGTCGCGACCACCACTGCTGTCTCGTTCGCGCTTCCGGCCACGGCATCTGCCGTCCCTGCGAACGGTGGTGTGCGGTACGTCGCGCTCGGAGACTCCAGGGCCGCCGGCCCGTCCCTGGACCCGGCTACGCGGACCAATGCGTGTGAACGCTCCGACCTCGGCTATCCGACGCTCGTCGCACAGGGGGTGGGCGCGGCGTCGTTCCTCAACCTGTCGTGCACCGGCGCCCGCACCGAGCACGTGACGAACACACCGCAGCGGACGTCGATGGGGGCGGTGCCCGCGCAGATCGAGCGGATGCCGTCGGATACCACGCTCGTGACGCTCAGCATCGGTGGAAACGACATCAGTTGGCCCACATTGGTTTCCCAGTGCTACGCCTCTGTGCCGGGTGGTGACGCCAGGTGCCGAAACGATCCGGCAGTGAGCGGCCGGGCGCTGTCCGCACTCGCCGGACTCGGTCCGAAGGTGTGGTCGACGCTCACCGCGATCAGGTTGAAGGCGCCGGCTGCGCGCATCATGCTGGTCGGGCACGGTGGAATCTTCGGTGATCGCGGATGCTGGCCGAACCTGCCGATCAGCGACGCCGACGCAGTCTGGGCAAAGGGATTCTTCGCAATGATGAACGGCGTCCTGGCTACGGCAGCCGCCACAGCCGGTGCCGAATTCGTCGACGTCACCGCAGGGGCGGAAGGACACGACGCGTGCGCCGCTCCCGGACAACGCTGGTTCGAGGGGCGCCAGGCGGGCCCGTCGTCGAGTGCACTGCATCCCAACGCTGCGGGCATGGCGCACATGGCGCGTCGTGTGCTCGGCACGGTGCGCCGCTGAGCCTTCGCGTCGTCATACGGAAGTGCCGGGCGCGGAGGCGCGTTGCGTGCGGTCCTTCCTGTTGATGGCGTCGGCGACCTCGTCGATGGCGGTCCGGATGGTGTCGCCGTACGGCCCGTCCGGCAGGGTCGGCGCGTGCTCGCGGGCCGCGGCCACGTGATCGGCGGCAGCATCGAAAGAGCCGAGTCGACGGAAGTTGTCGGCCAGGTTCAGGTGCAGTGACGGATAGAACCCGGCGATGTGCAGATCGGCGTGGTGTTCTTGCACTCGCTGTTCGGTCACGGCGTCGGCGGCGTCCAGAGCGCGGATGTCCCAGACCAGGGCTCGGGCGGGATCGTCGTAGAGGTCTGCCAGGTAGTGCGCGAGCGTGCAGCGGTGCAGTGGGTCACCGAGGACGCCGATCTCGGACCACAAGGCCAGCAATTGTTCTCGGGCGGCCGCGGGATCGCCGGATCGGCCTTCGGTGACGGCGTGTGCGATGGCATCCATGGTCGGGTCGGCGTGGGGAGTAGTGGTCATCGATGCTCCTCGTCAGGTGGTGTGGTCGGGGTCGATGGGCATGGCGGTGGTCGTGAGATCGCCGCGGTCGGCGGACCGTACCGTGACGGGCAGGTCCCACCCCCGAAGATCCAGCATCACGTCCGGACCGATCGCGGTACTGATCGCCGGGTAGAACGTCGTGAGCTGAAACGTAATTCGGACATCTGCTCCCGTCGCCGTGGCGTCCAGTGATCCGAGGGATTGTTCGTCACCGGTGAGGAATTCGGGAACGCCGTCGGTCACGCTCAGCGAGACCTGCTCGCCTGCACTCTCCTCGAGCGCTCGGAGGAGCAGGTTCTTGGCGACGGTCACACGAGTGGTGGGCTCCGGTAGGTCCGCGAGCATCGCCCGATAGTCGGGGAAGGGCTCGGTGACGAGCCTGCAGTGCAGATCGTCGCGCTCCGCGACCCGCAACCGGATTCCGTGCGCCGACGCTTCCACGTGGACCGTTGCGCAGCGGCGCATCTCGTTTGCCGCGGCCCGCAGGTCTCCTGCATCGACCGTTGCAGACCAGGTAGCAGCCGTCCTTTCTCCGGGCACCAGGCTGCGCGTGGAGAGCCGGTACCGATCGGTTGCGGTCAGGGTGATTGCGTGCGGGCCGGCCTCGATGTGGATGCTGTCGAGCACCGGCATCGACGGCTCCCGGGCTGTCGCGCTCGAGACCTGATCGACCGCGTCGGCCAGCACCGGTCCCTTCAACGCGGCGATCGGAATGCCGGGCGTATCGGTCAACGCCGCGGTGAGGCGAACGGCTTGCCGTTGCGCCGCAGCAGCATCTCCGAGCACTTTCGCAATGTGTTGGTCGATCATCCGGGCGGCCTCGGCCGGTCCCGCGTCCAGGGCCGCTCTGACCGATGCCAACGGCATGCCGATCTCGCGGAGCTGCCGGAGCATGTCCGCGCGGGGCAGCTGGTCGGGACGGTAGAGGCGGTAGCCCGATACGGGATCCACCTCGGCCGGCACCAACAGCGCAGAGTCGGCGTAGAACCGCAGTGCGCTCGGGGTCAGGCCGGAACGCCCGGCGAAGACCCCGATCGACATGAGATCAGAAGGATGCACCACGTCATCATCGGGCTTCAACCAACGTGAAACTCAAGTCCGCTATCCGACGGTTGCGAGTTCCTCGGGTTCGTCGACGACCTTCGATTCCCGCACAGCGGCGATGCACGTCAACAGCACGCCCGCCGCCGCCCACACGGCCAGGACCGTCCACGGGAACGCGGTATTCGCCTCGGGGAAGTACGACAGTTGACGCAGCAGGGTTGCACCCGCGCCGGGCGGGAACCACTGCCCGACCGCGCCCCAGGGGGCGAGAAGGAACTCGACCGGCATCGTGGCGGCGGAGATCGGATTCGCGATCAGCATGATCAGTACCGCGCCGACCCCGATACCGGGCATGCCGAGGAGGCTGCGCAATCCCACGATCGGTGCCGAGATCGCCACGATCGTCAACCCGATCGCGATGGCGTTGAGCCAGAAACTGCCGTGAAGTCCGCCGAACCAGGCGTGGAGGATGCCCGCGAGCAACAGCCCACCGGCGACCGCGTACGCCACGAGTGCCACCAGGCGGGGGAGTGCCGTGCCGATCGCGACCGAGATGATCACGGCGCCCGCCATGCCGCCGAGGACCAGCGGGAACGCGGCAGCCGACATCTTCGCGCCGCGCGGATCGGCGTCGTCGAAGGGCACCACGTCGGTCACGGTGACGGCCGCACCGGTCCGTTGCCCCAGCTGCGCTGCCATCGCTTGAAGCATTTGGGCGACTTGAGGATTCGCGGCCGTCGCGATCAGGACTTCGGGGGCCTCGCCGGGCGCTGAACCGAGCACGATCGCGCCGTAGACTTCCCGTTGCTCGATGGCGTCGATCGCGGCCGCGCGATCGCGCACGGGCGTGGGTGCGAGCGTCTCGCCGGCCTGTGCCGCGACGACACCGGTGACCTGCGCGACCGCTGCTTCCGGGCCCGCGACCGCGACGGGAAGGTCGCGGGGTTCCGACGTGACGGCCGGCCATGTGAAAGCCAGCAGAACGATTCCGACGATCGCGGCGGCTCCGACCGCCAGTGCGACCGCGCGCGTAACAGAGGTGCTGCCCGATGCTGCCGGTGTGTGGCTCATGGGGACCCTCCCATTCAAAACGAATATTCGTTCTCTATGGAAGACCTCGGATAAGGTGCTTGTCAACAGCTCGAGAGGATGGAAGGAAAACCGGTCGTGCCCAGGGTCAGTCAGGCGCATCGCGTCGCGCGGCGCGCGGAGATCATCGATGCCGCCCTGCGCTGCTTCGCGCGCTCGGGATACCAGCGCACGACGATGGCCGACATCATCTCCGAATCCGGATTGTCGGCCGGCGCGATCTACGGCTACTTCGGCGGCAAGCAGGAGCTCCTCGTCGCTGTCGCCGACCACGTACTCGGCGATCGAGGCAGTGCACTCACGGATGACAGTGGGTTCGCGGTCGAAGGGCCCGGCGATATCGTCGCCGCACTCCTGCACAAGCTCGACGAAGGCGGACTCGGCAGCGCCGTCCTCCAGCTGTGGGCGGAGGGCACCATCGACCCCGAAATCGGTGAACTCGTCCGCGCGGTGTTCGGCCGACTGCGCGCCTTCGTGACGGACCTGCTCTCTGCCTGGGCCGAGGAGCACCCGTCCGAGATCGGAACCGACTCGCGTACCTGGGCCGCCGAGCGCGCCCCGATCGTTCTGGGTCTCGCCCAGGGATTCATCGTCCAGAAGTCGTTGATCGAGGATTTCGACGCCGACGCGTACATCGCCGGAGCGCGCGCGGCGCTGTGACGGCCGTGTGCCTTTCCGGCGGCCCTGACCGCCAGAAAGGCACACCGGGGCCGGAGGCCCACAAAGTCGTCGGGAACATTTCGCATCGCCGCTGCATCTGATCTTCGGACGAACGGCAACACGGATGCACACGGAGGCGACGTGACTCAACAGATTCAGAACATTCAGCCCGGCGGATTCCAGTACCACGCTCCCGTCGAGCAGGTCCGCCCGGCGCTGCCGCCGCAGAACACCGGCTGGGCGGTCGCCGCACTGATCTTCTTCTGGCCGCTCGCGTTCTCGGCGTTTTCGCATGCGGCGAAGGTGTACCCGCTGTGGGCGATGGGCGACTACGCGGGTGCGCAGGCGTCGTCGGACAGCGCGAAGCGACTCGGCAGGATCGCCTTGCTCGTGTGGGCGATCTTCGTCATCGCGCTGATCGTGTTCTACGTGGTCATCTTCGCCGCTGCCATGTCGGCGATGAACGATCTCCCGTCGTACTCGGACTACTCGTACCGCTGACAGGCATCGAGTCGGCGTCGACGTCGAAACATCCGTATCGAAAATGTCCGGCCGGCCGAAACCGGGGGAGGGTTCGGCCGGTCGGCTGATCCGGTCGGGAACATCAGAGGATCTGCAGCCCAGCAGGATTCGTGCTCGAGGAGGGGTGAGCACGAACCGGGTGTCACTGGGCTCACCGAGTTCCCGACCGGATCGACCTCACTCGACTTCCATCGTTCCGAATTCGGCACGCCCTTCCCGCCGGTACACGGCGATGATCACGCCGGTGCTCGTGCTGCGCGACTCGACGAGCGACATCCGGGTATCGAGACCGCGTTCGGCGAACAGCCGGCGACCCTGACCGACGACGACCGGGAAAGTCAGCAGGTTGTGCTCGTCCACGAGATCGTGTTCGTGGAGCGTGCGCACGAGCTCGAGGCTGCCGTGTACCTGTAGTTCACGACCGGGACGGCTCTTCAGTTCGGCCACGGCAGACACGATGTCGCCGTCGAGCACGGTGGTCGGCCCCCACTTCGGATCGGTCAGCGTGGTGGAGGCGACGAACTTGGGCAGGGTGTTGAGGCGGTCGGCGACGATGTCGTCGGGATCGGTGGCGTTCGGCCACGACGCGGCGAAGATGTCGTAGGTCTTCCTGCCGAGCAGGAACGCATCGCCTCGGCCGAACACCTCCTCGATGAAGGCACCGGTGTCGTCGTCGAACAGCGGCACGACCCAACCACCGTGCTCGAAGCCGCCGCTGAGATCCTCCTCGGGGCCGCCCGGACCCTGCGCCACTCCGTCGATCGAGACGAACGTGGTCACCGTGAGCTTCATCCGCTTCTCCCTTCGTGGGTTTCCACAGGGATCGGACCGCCGGGCGGAGCGGAATTCATCGGGGCCGGCGACAGGCGAGAGCAGGCCGCGCGCGGCAACGTCTGATCAGACCAGCTGGCCGAGGCGCGTGCGCAGGGCCTGCTCGGTCTGGCGGACCGCGGTGCCGACGACCGGCTCGATGAGCATCCCCAGCGCGCGCCCGGCGAGGCCGCCGGGCAGCTCGTACCCGAAGTCGACGTCGAGCCGGGAGGAACCGCCGAGGTCGGTGAAGGTCCAGCTCGACGACGTGCGGAAACCCGCGACCGACTCGAGCACGATGATGCGGTCGCGTTCCCATTCGACGATCTCGAGGCGGGTGTCGAGGCTCTTCGGACCGATCTGCATCGCGGCGTCGAAGACCGCGCCGAGCCCGCTGACCTGCGCGCCGACCGGTTCGAACCGGCTGACCCCGAACATCCACTCGGGGACCGTGCGGTGGTCGTCCACGTACGCGAACGCGATATCGAGAGGAACTGCCGCGACGGCGCTGTGTTGGACGTGGATCATCGTCGAACCCTTCGTGACGCAAATTACTGTTACCGACTGTACCGAGAAGTCGGGTCGGGGGAAACGGTTCGGCGAATTCGCTGCCGAACCTCTGCGGGCCTGCTTCACTCACGGTGACTCGTGTCACACAAGCCGTGGATGGAGGGGTCCGTGAAGATCAAGGCCGCAGTGTTGAAGGGAATCGGTCAGCCCTGGGAAATCGACGAGATCGACCTGGGCGACCCGGTCGCCGGTGAGGTGCAGGTCCGCCTGGCCGCTTCCGGTCTGTGCCATTCCGACGAGCACCTCCGCAGCGGGGCCACGCCGGTGCCGTTCTACCCGGTCCTCGGTGGGCACGAGGGCGCCGGTGTCGTCACCAAGGTCGGGCCCGGCGTGACGAACCTCGAGGAAGGCGACCACGTCGTCCTCGCGTTCATCCCCGCGTGCGGTCGCTGTCGCTCGTGTGCGAAGGGCCTGCAGAACATCTGTGACATGGGTGCGAACCTGCTCACGGGTCAGGCCATCGCGGACGGCTCGAACCGGGTGAGCCTGCGCGGTGAACCGGTCATCCAGATGTGCCTGCTGGGCACGTTCGCGCCGTATGTCACCGTCAACGAAGCTTCCGTCATCAAGATCGAGAAGGACATCCCGCTCGAGAAGGCGGCGCTGCTCGGCTGCGGTGTCGCCACCGGGTGGGGATCGGCCACCGCGATCGGTGGCACCCAGGTCGGCGACACCGTCGTCGTGATCGGCGTCGGCGGTGTCGGCATCAACTCGGTGCAGGGCGCGGCCCACGCGGGCGCGCGGCACGTCGTGGCGATCGACCCGGTGCAGTTCAAGCGCGACAAGGCCGTCGAGTTCGGCGCCACCCACACGTTCGCGTCGATCGAGGAAGCAGCCCCGGTCATCGGCGAGATCACCTGGGGCTCAATGGCAGAGGTCACGATCATCACCGTCGGCGAGATCCACGGCGACATGATCGCGCCGGCACTGGGGCTGACCGCCAAGGGCGGGCAGGTCGTGGTGACCGGTATGGGTGCGGCGACCGACACCCAGGTCACGTTGAGCCTGTTCGAGCTCACCCTCCTGCAGAAGCGCCTGCAGGGCGCCATCTTCGGTGGTGTCGGACCGCGGTCGCAGATCCCGAAGCTGCTCGACCTGTACCGCAGCGGGCAACTCGAACTCGACGGCCTGGTCACCACGACGTACAAGCTCGAGGACATCAACCAGGGCTACGCCGACATGCACGACGGGAAGAACCTGCGCGGGGTCGTCCTGTACGGCGACAACGACTACTGATTCCTGCGCGGACGGTCGAACGCGGCTGCCGGCGTCGCCTACGGTGTTCTCCATGGACACCCGAGAGGAAACCGACGCCGGCAGCCCCGGCTCGTGGCGCACGTACGAACCGGCGGTGTTGCCGAAACCGCTGGCAGCTGCGCTCGAGGCGTTCGCCGAACGTGGCTACGACGGCACCTCGATCCGTGAGATCGCCTCGCGTGCAGGACTCTCGGTTCCCGGCCTCTATCACCACTATCCGTCGAAGCAGGCGCTGCTGATGTCGCTGACCACGACGGTGATGAACGACCTGCTCGACCGCAGTCGCCGGGCCTTGGCCGAGGCGGGCCCGACGCCGTCCGAGCGGTTCGACGCGGTCGTCGAGTCGCTGCTGCGATTCCACATGTTCCGGCGCAACGAAGCGTTCGTCGCATCCACCGAGATGCGCAGCATGGAACCCGAGAGTCGGGAGGCGTTCGTCGCGCTGCGGGACATCCAGCAGCGCATGGTCGACGAGATCGTGCGTGACGGCGTTGCCGCGGGTGAGTTCACGACGCCCTATCCGGAGGATGCGAGCCGGGCTGTGACGACGATGTGCGTGGCGGTGGCCAGTTGGTATCGGGCCGACGGTCCGTTGCCGCCGGACGAGATCGTCGAGCGGTATCTGGCCATCGCACGCAGCGCCGTCGGCGCTCGCTGACTTCGCCCCAGGGTTGACCCTGCCGGTGTCGATGTGTCACCGTGAATACGACCGAGCGATCGATCGGTCGGTGACGGAAGGAGTGCGCGATGGCTGTCGATTTGTCGTATCCCGATCAGGTGGTCGACCTGGTCGCGAAGACCGAGGACTTCATCCGCGACGTGGTGTTGCCCGTCGAGGATGCCCACGGCGGTGACATCGCCGCGGCCGGCGGCGAGGCTGCCCGCATCGAGCTGCAGAAGGCGGCCAAGGAAGCCGGTGTCTTCGCCCCGCACGTGGCGGTCGAATACGGCGGTCACGGACTCGGCATGGTCGATCGTGCCCCGGTGTTCGAGGCGGCGGGCTACTCCCTGTTCGGGCCGACCGCACTGAACATCGCCGCGCCCGACGAAGGCAACATGCACATGCTCGCGCACATCGCCACCGACGAGCAGAAGCAGCAGTTCCTGGCACCGCTCGCGGCCGGTGACACTCGCTCCGCGTTCGCCATGACCGAACCCGCTCCCGGCGCGGGTGCCGATCCCAACGCGCTGCGCACCCGGGCCGAGAAGGTCGCTGGTGGATGGAAGATCAACGGCCACAAGCACTTCATCACCGGAGCCGACGGCGCCGGATTCTTCATCATCATGGCCCGCACCTCCGGCGAGCCCGGCCAGCGCGGCGGCGCGACGATGTTCCTCGCCCCCGCCGACACCCCCGGCCTGAAGGTCGGCCGGCACATCAGCACCCTCGACAAGTCGATGATCGGCGGCCACTGCGAGGTCTTCTTCGAGGACCTCTTCGTTCCGGATTCCGCGGTGCTCGGTGAGGTCGACCAGGGCTTCGCCTACGCGCAGGTCCGCCTCGGCCCCGCCCGCATGACGCACGTGATGCGCTGGCTCGGCGCCGCCCGTCGCGGCCACGACGTCGCCGTCGGCTACGTCGCCGAACGCGAGGGTTTCGGTTCCCGTCTCGGCGACCTCGGCATGATCCAGAAGATGATCGCCGACAACGAGATCGACATCGCCGCCACTCGCGCTCTGCTCGTGCAGGCGTGCTGGGCGCTCGACGGCGGATCGCACGCGGGGAACGAGACCTCCATCGCCAAGACCTTCGCGGCCGAGGCCATCTTCCGCATCGTGGACCGGTCGGTGCAGATGTGCGGCGGTCTGGGCGTGTCCGAGGACCTGCCGCTCGCGCGCCTGTCCCGCGAGGTTCGCCCGTTCCGCGTGTACGACGGACCGTCCGAGGTGCACCGCTGGGCCATCGCGAAGCGCACCGTCGGTGCCGCCCGCAAGGCTGCCGCTGCGAAGGCGGCGAAGTCGTGAGGGCCGTCAAGCACGAGGGACTGGATCTTCCTGCCCTCCAACGTTTCCTCGAATCCTCCGGAGTCCCGGTCGACGGCGAGTTGCGCGCCGAACTGATCTCCGGCGGCAAGTCGAACCTCACCTACGGCATCTCGGACGGTGTGTCCGAATGGGTGCTGCGTCGTCCCCCCACCGCGGGACTCACCCCGTCGGCGCACGACGTCGCCCGCGAATACCGGGTCGCGGACGCGCTGCAGAATTCCGCCGTCCCGGTCGCGCGTACGGTCGCGCTGTGCGAGGACGACGCGGTGATGGGCGCGCCGTTCACCGTCGTAGAGCGTGTCGATGGCCAGGTGATCCGCAGCAAGGACGATCTCGACGCCCTCAGCGATGCCGAAATCGAGTCGTGCACCGACGAACTCGTGCGCGTGCTCGTCGCACTGCACAATGTCGACTACCGCGCCGCCGGGCTGGGTGAGTTCGGTCGCCCGGACGGCTACGTGACCCGGCAGGTGAAGCTGTGGGCCGGGCAGTGGGAGCGCGTCAAGTCCCGCGACCTGCCCGACATCGACCGGCTGCACGCGGCGTTGGCCGACTCGATCCCCGAATCGCCCGCGCCGTCCATCGTTCACGGCGACTACCGCATCGACAACACCATCCTCTCCCGCGACGACGTGGGAAAGGTTGTGGCCGTGGTCGACTGGGAGCTGGCGACGCTCGGAGACCCGTTTACCGACCTCGCGCTGATGTGCGTGTACCGCAATCCCGCGCTCGATCTGGTGCTCGGCATGCCCGCCGCGTGGACCAGTCCGCGGCTGCCGTCCACCGACGACCTCGTCCAGAAGTACGCGGTCGCGACCGGACGGGACATCCCGCACTGGAATTTCTATCTCGCCCTTGCAAACTTCAAACTCGCAGTGATCGCCCAGGGCATCGACCACCGTTGGCGCGCCGGCGCGACCATCGGAGACGGATTCGACAAGGCCGGGGACTCCGTCCCCGCGTTCGTGGCCGCCGGCCTAGCTGCGCTGAAAGGACAGACGTCGTGAGCTCCGATAGCAAGCTGAACCGCAGCGCGCTGATCACCGGCGCTTCCCGCGGAATCGGACTCGGGGTCGCCATCCGCCTCGCCGAGCAGGGCTACGGCCTGACCATCAGCGCCCGCGACCCGGAGCGGCTCGACAAGGTCGCCGCGCAACTGCTCGAGGCGGGAGCGCCCGAGGTGCGGGCCGTCGCAGTCGATCTCGCCGACCCGGCCGCAGCCGTCCAGGTCGTCGAAGCCCACGAGGAAACCTTCGGGACCATGCGGGCTCTCGTGCTCAACGCGGGTGTGGGCACCGCCGGCAACATCGCCGAGTTCCCGATGCGGCGCTTCGACAAGACCCTCGCGGTGAATCTGGCCGCACCCTTCGCGCTGCTGCAGGCATCGCTGCCGCTGCTGCGTGCCGCCGCCGCTGCCCAGCCGGACCGTGGTGCGAAAGTGATTGCACTGTCGTCGATTACCGGCGTGTACTCGGAACCGGGGCTGTCCGTCTACGGTGCGACGAAGGCCGCGCTGATCTCCCTCGTCGAGACCCTGAACGCCGAGGAATCGGGCAACGGGATCAGCGCGTCGGCGATCGCCCCGGCCTACGTCGACACCGACATGTCGGACTGGATCAAGGAGAAGATCCCCGCGAACGAGATGCTCGAGGTGAACGACGTCGTCGAGATCGTCGACGCGTTGCTCAAGCTGTCCTCGCGAGCGGTCCTGTCGCGGCTCGTGCTCAGCCGGGCCGGGACGGACGGCTACCGGGCATAGGTCCCTGTACCGACGGTGAACTTCAACGACGCCTGACCGCGCACACGGTCAGGCGTCGTTGCCGTTCTCCTTCTCCTCGCCGCGTCGGCGCAGAAAGTTGAATCCCGGCACGCCGACGATCGCCTGCCGCACGTCCTTCGCGACCCCGAGCAGTTCGTGGATTTCCGGGGCGACGGTCTCGAGGGTGCCGAGGATGGGCATCAGTGCCGTCATCCGATCCGCGAGCTCAGGCAGCTGATCGAGCAGCACGACCGCGGCGTGCACTTCCTCGGCGCTGAGCTCGTCGATGAACTGTGTGGCGAGCGGAGCCGCCTGCCGGGCCACCGGCGCGTAGGTGTCGAGCAGCTCGCTCGCCGTTTCGGACGTACGGGCAACGGAGGCCACCACCTCCTGCGCACTGTCCGCGACGGCGGTCACCTCCACGACCACCGCGGAGCTGCGGTCGACGACCGCGTCGACCCGACCGACGGTCGCGCGGGCGTCGGTGACCACATCGTCGATCCGGGCAACGATCTCGCGGGCGTCGGTGGCGATGGCGTCGATGCGTCCCACCAGGGCCTCGGTCGTTTCGAGCAGATTTACGACGCGGCCCGGGACGGACACCGCGAACTCGGCGACCTCCACGGTCCTGTCCAGAACGATGCGGGCGGCACCGAGAGGAACGGCGAAAAGCGACAGCATGCGCTCATCCTGCCGGACGGGCTGTCGCGGTCCGTCCGGAGGAGTCGGGGAAGAGCTTTCGGGGACTGTGCGCCTTCACACGACGGAATAGCCTTCGGGCAGGGATATCCGGCCCGTCAGCGCCCTCAGCACTGTCGCCCCGTCCCCGAACGCCACCGCGGTTCTCGCCGCCAGCAGCGTGGACTCCACCAGGACATCGTCGGGAGGTGTGTAGGAGACCTCCGCGGCGGCAGCGATATCGAGGCCGTGGACGGCGAGCTCGAAGGTTCGCGTCGGGAGATAGGAATGCAGCCGGATCCCCGACCCGCCGATCACCCGGATCAGTTGATCCTCGCCGGAACCGAGCCGTTCGATCACCGCCGCCGCCAAAGTATCGACGGACGCCACCGGGTCGGCCCCGAGATCGGCACCTGCCCGACGGCCGCGTTCGAGTACCTCGTCCGAGCCGAGAACCGACATCAGCTCCCTCACGTACACGTAGTACTGCTCCGGGCTCGCGATGTCCTCGGTACCGGCAGGGCTGTCGAGGTAGGTCAGGACCGTCGTCAACGAGCGTGAGGTGTGGCCGATCAGGGCGCGGAGGTCCCACTCGCCCAGCCCCGGTCCGTCCCAGCGGTTCTCCGGAACGGTGCGGACCAACGCCGAGAAGCTGCGTACCGCAGACACATACGTCGCTACCGGTGATTCCATGTCTTCTCCGTCGAACAGATCGAACCCGACGGAAGAATGAAACCACGCATGTCTTCTACCGGGGGACGACCGGCCGCTCCGGCGGCGTGCGCACCCGCGTCAGCACGGATCGTTTGCGCAGGGTGAACCCCAGTGTCTCGTAGAGTCGGATCGCGGTCGTGTTCGCCGCCGATGCGTGCAGGAACGGGATCTCGCCGCGTGCGCGGATACCGGCACCGACGGCCTTCACGAGACGGGTGCCGTACCCGCACCCGCGGAACTCGGCATCCGTGCACACAGCGCTGATCTCGGACCACCCCGGCGGATGCAGACGCTCCCCGGCCATCGCGACCAGGCGCCCATTTACCCGGATGCCCAGATAGGTGCCCATCTCGACGGTCCGCGGAAGGTACGGCCCCGGCCGGGTGCGGGCCACCAGGTCGAGGATCTCCGGGACGTCGGCGGTGCCGAGGACCACGAGGTCCGGATCCGGTTCGACGACCAGGTCCGTGCCGTCCATCTGGACGAGACCGAACGAGCCGAGCGTCTCCCAGCCCGGGGGCGGCTCGTGTCCCGGTTCGCGTACCGCCACCTCGGTGCTCGGTCCGACGAGCGCGGCGAGGTCCGCCCAGTCCTCGTCCTGCATCACCGAGGGGTGTCCGATGTGTCCCGCGACGTCCGGGTGGTAGCCGCCGATCCGGCCCGACCACCGTGCGAAATGCGCATGTACTCCGCGTAGCGACTGCCGGATGGGATCGTCGAGCGGGTGGACGTCCTCGTCGACCGCCGTCGTGTCGAACGTATGTGAAGAAACCGCGGGTGAAGAACCTGTGGTCACCTCGGGCACCGGGCAGCCTCGACCGTGGCATTCGGGATTTCGACAGGGCCGTACGACATCGGGTGTGCCTCCCCTTTCGGTCTGGTGGTTCACGGGCGTTCGAGAGGTCGCCGTTTCCGCCGGCGACGTACTCGGTCGATACTCGACCACGGGGGATTTCCGCCTGTCACCGGTTCTGTTCAGGCTGCGCACAATGCGCCCGCAGCCGAAGGGCGGCTCGGGGAGAGCTCGAGAATCGACCGGAAGTCTCACGTTTGCGTTCGTCGATGCGTCTACCCGGTAGACGACTGATGGAAGGATCGAAACCGTGACGGCGACGCGAACCCACACGTTCATCGACTCACCGATCGGACCGCTGACGCTGGTGCAGACGGACGGAGCACTCAGCGGCCTGTACCTCGCCGAGCATCGGCATCGTCCCGACCCGGCGACCTTCGGTTCGCAGGCCGACCGTGGCTTCGAGCAGGCCCGCGAGCAACTCGACGAGTATTTCGCCGGCGACCGCACCGAGTTCACGATGCCGCTCACGCTCGTGGGAACGGAGTTCCAGCGCAGCGTCTGGGCCGCGCTGCGTGCGATCGAGTACGGCTCCACCTGCACGTATGCGGAACTGGCCGCGGCGATCGGTCGCCCCACGGCGATCCGCGCGGTCGCCGCGGCCAATGGTCGGAACCCGGTGAGCATCGTGGTGCCGTGCCACCGTGTCGTCGGCAGCGACGGCACCCTTACCGGCTACGCGGGTGGGCTCGATCGCAAACGGTTCCTTCTCGACCGCGAGTCCCGGACCGTTCATGCCCCGGCCTGACCGGCTACCGCCGTTCGAACGGGTGGTCGCGACGCACGGCGCGACCGTGCTGCGGGTGTGTCGGGCACTGCTCGGGCCGGTCGACGCGGACGATGCCTGGTCCGAAACGTTCCTCGCGGCGTTGCGGGCGTACCCGAACCTCGAGCCCGGCCGCAATGTCGAGGCGTGGCTCGTCACCATCGCGCACCGCAAGGCGATCGACGTGCATCGCGTCCGCGCCCGTACTCCGGTGCCCACCGAGACCCTGCCGGAGCGGCCGGCTTCCACCGGTATCCCCGGCTCCGGCGACGACGAACTGTGGCAGGCGGTCGCGGCACTGCCGTTCACCCAGCGCGCCGCCGTCGTCTACCACCACGTCGCGGGTCTGCCGTACGCGGAGATCGCCGAGATCCTCGGGAACAGCACCGACGCGGCCCGCCGTGCCGCAGCGGACGGACGGGCCGCGCTGCGCCGTCAGTACCAGCTCGAGACAGGAACCCGGCGATGAACCTTCCCCGCCCCCAAGCGCCCACGACGGATCTCGCGTGGCTGCACACCCGCCTCGTCGTCGACGCCGAAGCCGCCGGCCTGCTCGACCTCGCCTATCGAGTCGTCGATTCGCCCGTGGGCCCCCTCCTCGTCGCCGCGACCGACGCCGGAATAGTACGGGTCGCGTTCGCAGCCGAAGGATACGACGACATCCTCGACGACCTCGCCGGCCGGATCAGTCCGCGCATCCTCGAAGCGCCCGCGCGGCTCGACGCCGCGGCACGACAGCTCGACGAGTACTTCCACGGCCGTCGTCACACCTTCGACCTTCCGCTGGATCTACGGCTCGCCACCGGTTTCCGACGCGATGTCATCGTGCACCTACCGACCATCGGCTACGGGCACACGGCGAGCTATGCGGAGATCGCCGCAGCCTCGGGGAGTCCCCGCGCGGTCCGGGCCGTGGGCACCGCGTGCGCGAAAAACCCTCTGCCGGTCATCGTTCCGTGTCACCGGGTGGTGCGCAGCGACGGCGGGATCGGACAGTACGTCGGCGGTGTCGACGCCAAACGCGCACTGCTGCAGCTGGAGTCGTCGGCGTGAGTACCGTCGTCGATCTTCCGGTGACCGGGCCGTTCGCGACGGCGCCGCTGCTCGCGGCGCTGCGCGGGCACACCGTGCCCGGTCTCGAACGACACGACGCGACCCTCGGTACCCACACGCGGGCCGTGCGCGGCGACCACGGTTCGGCCGTCGTCACCGTCACGCTGGACGGCACCGAGATCGTGCGGGCGGAGATCGATGCGACCCACCGCGGCGATGTCCCGGCACTCGAACAGACGGTGCGCCGCTGGCTCGATCTCGACACCGACCCGGTCGCCGTCGACGCCGCTCTGAGCGTCGACCCGCTGCTCGCACCGTTGGTGGCGGCCCGCCCCGGTTTGCGGGTGCTCGGCTCCACCCACTGGTTCGACACGGCGGTGCAGACGGTGATCGGGCAGCAGGTCAGCGTCGCGGCCGGGTGCACGTTCACCGCGCGGCTCGTCGCGGCCTACGGCGACCCCGCGCCGCAGGGATACACGTGTTTCCCGCTGCCGCACCGGCTCGCCGACGCCGACCCCGACGAGCTGCGCGCCGCGGTGGGACTGACCCGGTCTCGCGCACGGACCGTGCAGGTCCTGGCTCGTGCGGCCGTCGACGGCCTGCACCCGACGTTGCCGGAGTTCCGCGCCGAGTTGCTTGCGCTGCCGGGAATCGGGCCGTGGACCGTCGACTACCTGTCGGTGCGTGCCCTCGGCGACCGTGACGCCTATCCGTCCGGCGACCTGGTGTTGCGACGCGCGCTCGGAGTCGCGACGGCCCGTGAAGCCGAAGCCCGCGCCGAATCGTGGAGCCCGTGGCGTGCATACGCCGCGACACACCTGTGGACCGAAGCCGTCTACTCGGCGTCCTCGGTATCGTCCGGTGCCGGTTCGTCGCCCTCGGCGTAGGAGGTCCGCGCCGACATCTTCATCGGGAATCGGACGGCGGTGTCGCCGAACAACAATCGCGTCGCCACCGCGACCGACGCCTCGAGGTGCGCGGCTGCAGCATCCGGGTTGCGGGTGTGCACCACCAGCTCGTCGTGCTGGAAGAACACCAGTTCGCCGACGGTGCGATCCGGGTCCGTCATGAGTCGTCGGCGCAGTTCCGCGAGCACGCACAGTGCCCACTCGGCGGCGGTGGCCTGAACGACGAAGTTGCGGGTGAAGCGGCCGCGCGCCCGGGCATCACCGTGCGCGTGGAAACCGTCCTCCGGCGGCGGGCACGCCCGCCCCAGCCACGAGTACACCACCTCGCCGCGTTCACCGGCACGGGCAGCACGCTCCACATAGTCGACGGCGATCGGAAAACGACTGCGCAGCAAGGGCAACAGCGGGCGCGCGTCGCCGGATGTCCCGCCGTACAGGACGGCGAGAATCGCGACCTTCGCTTTGCCGCGGTCGCCGCCGAACACGTCCGCCGCGACCGGCGCATACAGATCGTCGGCGCCGGCCGCCGCGACCATCCGGGGATCACCCGAGATCGCCGCGAGGATCCGCGGCTCGAGCTGCCCGGCGTCGGCGATCACGAACGTGTGTCCGGGTTCGGCAATCACGCTGGACCGTAACGATTTCGGGATCTGCAATGCGCCGCCACCGCGGCTGGCCCACCGGCCGGACACCACCGCGCCCGGCACGTACACGGGCCGGAACCGTGAACCGCGCACCCAGGTGTCGAGCCACTGCCATCCGTTGGCGCTGAAGAGCTTCGACAGGTCGCGGTGTTGCAGCAGCAGCGGCACCGCGGGATGGTCGATTTCCCGCAGCACCCACTTGCGGGTCGACGTCAGTTCGATTCCGGTGCGCCGGAACGCGTCGATCACCTCGGCGGGGGAGGCGGGATTGAGCCGACGCCCGAACGCGTCGCCGATCCGCTCGTTCAACTCCGCGATCCGCACGGGCAGGTCATATCCGAGCGGTCGTGGCCCCAGCGCGTCCTCGAGGAGCCGCCGGTGCGCGTCGGCGGAGAACGGCAGTCCGTCGAATCCCATCTCGGCGGCCGCGAGGGTGCCCGCCGATTCCGCTGCCACGAGCAGCTCGAGCCGACCGTTGCCGGCCAGTGCCGTACGTTGCTCGGCGAACTCGGCGACCACCGCGTCCGGGTCGGCTGCCGGCGCCGCGTCGAACAGGCCGGGACGGTCGTCGATCGGCTCGTCGCCCAGCGGAACCGGGACACCCGCGCGCATACCCAGGATCGCGCGGGTGGTCGCGAGGTCGTGGCACCGCTGCACCCGTACGCCGGCGCGCAACAGCGCCGGATACACGGTGGCGGTGTTCGACCAGACCCATCGCGGACGATCCGCGGCCTCGATGGCGCGCACGGCCTCGGCGAGATCGCGATGCCGGGTCACCGTGCCCAGCGGACGGCCGGTGTCGTCGACGGCGACGATGCTCGCGCCCGGCGTCTCACCGCCCGCAGCGGCGTCGGGGACCACGACCATTCGCATCGGTCCAGTGTGCGCGCACCCTCCGACACCCCGGTCGGTGGGCGGTGGGGTGCGATCGCCGCGTGCGGACTACGGACGTCCGCGTGCCAGCGCGGACGGCCACCAGATGATCCGGCCGAGGTCGTGGGACAGGGCCGGGACGAGAATGCTGCGCACCACGATGGTGTCGAGCAGCACCCCGAACGCGACCGTGAAACCGATCTCGGCGAGGAACACCAGCGGCAGGATCCCGAGCACCGAGAAGGTCGCGGCCAGCACCACACCCGCGGAGGTGATGACACCGCCGGTCACGGCCAGCCCGCGCAGCACCCCGGATCGGGTGCCGTGCACGACGGTTTCCTCGCGAACCCGCGTCATCAGGAAGATGTTGTAGTCGATGCCGAGCGCCACGAGGAACACGAAGGCGAACAGCGGGAACGCCGGATCGGCGCCGGCGAATCCGAAGACGTGGGTGAAGAAGAATCCGCTCACACCGAGGGCCGTCGCGAACGACAGCACCACGGTCGCGATGAGCAGCAGCGGCGCGAGCAGCGACCGGAGCAGCACGGCCAGCACCACGAAGATGACGACGAGAACGATCGGGATGATGAGGTTCCGGTCGCGCACCGAGGACTGCTGCACGTCCAGAGTCGCGGCCGTGTTGCCGCCGACCCGCGCATCGGCGCCGGGTACCGCGTGCACGGCATCGCGCAGCCGCTCGATCGTGGCGAGAGCCTCGGGCGAATCGTAGGAGTCGGCGAGCTCGGCGTTGATCATGGTGCGGCCGTCGATCGGCGCGACCGTCAGTGCTGCGGGTGGGCACCCTGCGACCGGCGAGGTCGCCAGACTCGGATTCGCGGCGAGCAGGGCCTGCGCCTTCGCGTAGTCGATCTGCGGGCACACCGCGCCCGGCCCGGGCGCGATGCCCTCGACCCCGGAGATCGCCGCGATCACGGCATCGGCGGTGTCGGCGTTCGCGGTGACGACGGCGGGTGCGCCGGCGCCGGGGGAGAACTTCTGGGCGTAGAGCTCCTGGCCGGTGACGGCGTCCGGTTTCGTCGTGAAACTTTCGGTGGTCGTGAGCCCGTCGGTGTGCAGGCTGCCGATGCCCGCGGCGAACAACACGAGCAACGCGAGTGTGGTGCCGATCCACGCCTGCCGGTCGTGCCGGCCCACCCACGACGCGATCCGCCCCCACATCCCGTGCGTGGCGAGGTCGACGGCGTGATCGGGCATCGGCCGGCGCGGCCAGAACACCCACCGGCCCGCGACCGCCAGCGACACCGGCAGGAACGTCATCATCACCAGGTAGGTGCAGGCGATGCCGATCGCCGCGACCGGCCCGAGCCCCTTGTTGGAATTGAGCTCGGAGAACATCAGGCACAGCAGCGCCACGGTCACGGTCACCGCCGAGGCCGTGATCGCCCCCACCGACTCCCGCCACGCGCGGATCATCGCGTCGAACCGGTTCGGATAGGTGTGCAGTTCCTCGCGGTAACGCGACACCAGCAGCAGGGCGTAGTCGGTCCCGGCACCGATCACCAGGACGAACAGAATGCCCTGGCTCTGCCCGTTGAGGGTGATGATGCCGGCGTCGGCGAGGAAGTACACGATCATCGACGCCGTGCCCAGGGCGAGCAGCGCCGACAGCAGCGGGAACACCCACAGCACCGGCGACCGGTACACGACGAGCAGGATCAGCACGACCACCCCGAGCGCCGTGAACAGCAGCGAACTGTCGATGCCTTCGAACGCGCCGATGAACGCGGTGAGCAAGCCACCGACCCCGGCCGGATACACCTCCAGCCCGGTGTCTCCGGCGGCATCGCGCGCGACGTCGAGCACGGCCTCCTCGCTGGCGACGAGTTGATCGCCGGTCACGTCGGTGCCGTCGCGGGTGGCGAGCAACGGCACGGACACCGCGGCGGTGGTGCCGTCGGAGGAGAACTCGGTCGGGGTCATGCCCTCGGCGTCGACACCTTCCACCCCGGCGATCGCGGTCCGTGCCTGCTCGACGGCCGCGCGATCCGCGTCGGTCAGTCCGCTGTCGCGGTGGAACAGCACGAACCCCGGCACGTACTGGACGGGCAGGAACCGCTCGGACTCGTCGGCGACCTGCGTCGATTCCGCGGTTCGCGACAGGAACGAGGCGTTGTCGTTCTTCTGGACCTCGGTGAGTTTCCCCTGGAACGACCCGCCGATCCCACCGGCGAAGAACGCGACGATCGCGAGTGCGACGATCGTGAAGATCGGCAGCTTTCGCCGCGGCGGCGGAATCGATCCGTCGTCGCTCCGTGCTTCCGTCGATACCGATTCGGCCATTGGGCCCCCTGAATCGTCCGGTCGGTAGACGCGTCGCATCAGTACAACACGCCGGGCCGACCGGAACCAGGGTTGCTACTGGGGCAGGGGCGCGGCGTCCGGGCGCCGGTGGAATCCGCGCTTGTCGTAGATCATCGTGATCACCGCGCCGAGCACCAGCCCGATCGCCAGGCCCAACAGCGTCATCCACACACCGTGCGTCAGCCCGGCGGCGCCGCGGCCGTCGAAGTACAGGATCGCGCGGGTCGCGATGTACATCTGGTGCATCGGCTCGAACGTCGAGAGCCACTCGAACAGCGGCGGCATCGCCTCGAGCGGCACCGTGCCGCCGGATGACGGCAGGCCGAGCACGACGAACAGCAACAGATTCACGAGCAGACCGGCCTGGCCGAAGATCGAGACCACTGCCAGTGCGGTCACCCCGACGGCGGTGATCGCGAGGGTGCCGTACTCCCACATCAGCAGCGCGCGCGGGAACGGCATGCCGAGCGCGGTGCCGATCCCCAGATACAGGGCCGAGACGATCATCGCGACGACGAACATGATTCCCCACTTGACGAGCAGCACCCGCATCCGGGACAGGTGGGTGGTCTCGCGGGCGATGAACCGCGGGCCGTACTCGGCGGGCTGGAAACCGAGCGACTGGTCGACCATCGCGTTGACGATCATGCCGCCGGTGAAACCGGCGAGGATCAGCAGCAGCGTGTAGTAGAAGGCGGACAGACCGGCACCGGTGTTGTCGGGCAGCGGCTTGTGCGGGACGGTGAGCACGTTGATGGGGTCGGCCAGCGTGATCCGGCTGCCACCGGACAGTTGCAGGTCCGGTGCCGAGGTCGCGAGGGTGTCCTCGACCGTGCGGGTGAGCTGCTCGCCGATCGTGGTGTTCACCGTGGTCATGGCCTGGTCGGCGATGGTCTGCGTGATGTTCGTGCCGAACGTGCCGGTACGCGGGTTGGTGTAGACCGTGATGATCGGTTTCTCGATGTCGCCGGGTACGACGCTGGCCTGCGCGAGGATCGAGGTGCGCTTGGTGAAATCGCTGGGGATGACGATCGCGCCGTACAGGGTGCCGTTGTCGAGCCCGGAATTCATCGCCGAGATACCCATCGGCTGCATGTCGATGCGCTCGGGGTCGATGCCGTCGAGGATCCCGGCGGTGATCTCCTCACCGAGGTTCCGGCGGGCGTCCGATCCGGGCATTACGTCGCCGACGTCCTGATTGACAATTGCCATCGGGAACTTCCTCAGATGATCGGCGGGGCTGATCATGCTGCCGAGGTACAGATAGGCGAGCGCCGCCATCAAGGCGGTCACGACGACGATCGGTCCGACCCAGAAGCGCGGACTGCGCAGTGTGCCGTGGTGCGGATCGACGATGCTCTCGGTGGAACTCATTCCGGCCTTCCGGGGGACGGGCGGCGAACAGCGTGTGGCGAGGTCCTTCGTCCACGTGTACCGGGCCGTTGGTCCGGCCCATCGATTGTGCACACCTACCCCCGCGAAACCGACGTCCGGCGAACCGCTGGTGTCGAGAACCACGGTGCAACCCATGACGCGAGATGCCTCACTTCGCCCCGGTAGGGTCGGCCCCGGACATACATCCGAGGGGGATTTTCAGCTGTGACCGAGATATTGATCGCTGTTCTGATCGCGGTCGTCGTGGTGGCGACGGTCGTCGTCGTGGTCCGGACACGCAAGAAGGCGCCGGCCGCACGGGTCGATCCGCTCGCCGACTACCCGGAGGTGTGGGACCCGTACACCATCGGGGTGGGCGACATCATCACCTACGCGGGCATCGACCACGTCGTGCGCGGCACCATCACCCTCGACGAGGAGGGATACCGCTGGCACGAGCACCTGCTCGACGGCTCGACCGGCCGTCGCTGGCTGACCGTGGAGAACGACGAGGGTGAACTCGAGATGACGCTGTGGATGCGTCGCGAGGGCACCGGGCTGGAACCGGGTGGCGATGTGATCCTGGACGACCGCGTGTACCGGCAGATCGAACGCGGCACCGCGCGGTTCACCGCGGAGGGAACGACCGGCACCGCGCCGACGGGCACCGTCGACTACGCCGACTACGCGACCGCCGACCGCACCGGCCTGCTCTCGTTCGAACGGTGGGCGCGCACCGCGTCGTGGGAGGTGTCCACCGGGCGCGCCGTCACCCGCAGCGAGCTCACCGTCATCCACGCCGGTCCCGCGCAATGAGTGTGCATCTGCTCGACGTCGAGTCCCGGGACGTGTCCGCGGGGCAACTGGGTCTCGTCGTCGATGCTCCGGCGCCTCGTCCGCTCGTGGAACTGAATCTGACCGATCCCGCCGCGGGTGAGCTGACCCTCGGAGTGCTCGGTGCCTCGCACGTCGTCACCGCGTCCGCGCGTGGCCGCACCCTCACCGAGCAGGTTTCGTGCGACGCGATCGCAGCGGGTGGCCGGCCGTTGCCCGACGTCGAGCACCGGCAGGGTTACCGGTTCGCCAGTCACATCGAGACGGTCTCCCGCCAAGCGCTCGGCCGCCGCGCCGAGATGTTGCGCACCGAGGCCGCCGGACGGTCCGGCTGGCTGTGCGCCGAGTTCCCCGGCGACCGCGACGCGCTCACCGTCCTGACCGCCGCCGCGACCGGAGGGCACTGGCATTGGCGCACCTGGCATCTGTATCCCTACCGGGACGAGTCGGTGATCGTCGAGACCGAGAGCAGGTGGCAGCCGTGAAGCGGATGTTCGCCATGATCGTGCTCGGCGCGATGGCACTGGCGGTCGCCGGCTGTGGTGCACCGGTCCGGGACTGGCTCGCGGACACCTACGAACTGCGCGACAGGAACGGTGACATCGCCACGTACTACAGCCCGGATCCTGTGGGCATCACGGTGGCGAACATCGTCGACGAGATGGAACCGGCGGCACGCAGCGCGGACGGTGGTCGCGAGTACCTGCGGTACGACGACGACATCGTCACCGTCGGCGCGGCCGCCGGCGGCGGCAGCACCATCACCGTCGAAGACCTCGGCGGCCGCTACAGCAGCGGCGGATACGCCTATCTCGGACCGGGTTTCACCCCCGGTTCGCCGGCCTCCGGTAACACCTCGGGCGGATCGGGAGACGCGAAATGACCGCACACACCTATTCGGGAGTACAGAACATGACCGTCACCTGGTTGGCTGCGGACATCGAGGTCGGCACCGTCGACCCGGCTCTGCTGGTCGGCGGTGTCCTCGCGACGCTCGCCTACTTCGTCGTCGGAATCGGGGTCCTGGCAGCAGGATTCGCCGTTCTCGACGCACTGACCCCCGGTAATCTGCGTCACCAGGTGTACGTGGACCGAAACCCGAACGCGGCGTTGCTGCTCGGCGCCAACCATCTCGCGCTCGCCATCATCGTGGTCACCGCGATCCTCACCAGCTCCGACGGATTCGCGCAGGGCCTGGTGGATTCGGCCGTGTACGGACTCGTCGGGATCGTACTGCAGGCGGTGGCACTGGTGATCATGAACCGGGCGCTGCCCGGGCGTCTCGTGTCGCTGGTCGGCGAACCCCACATGAGTGGGGCGGCATGGGCCGTCGCGGTCACGCTCGTCTCCGTGGGCCTGGTCAACGCCGCCGCATTGTCGTGACGATTCTCGACCCGGAACCGATCACCCCGGCGCGGCCCCTCGGTCGCCGGGCACGGGTGGTGCTGCTCGCCGCGGTGGCGGCGTGCGCGGCGTGCGGTCTGGTGTACGAACTGGCGCTGCTCACCCTGTCGGTGAGCCTGACCGGTGGCGGCATCACCGAAACATCGTTGATCGTCGCCGGCTTCGTTGCGGCTCTCGGCGCCGGAGCGCTGCTCGCCAAGCCGCTGCTGCCGTACGCGGCGCAGGCCTTCGTCGGCGTCGAGGTGGTGCTCGGGCTCGTCGGTGGGCTCAGCGCGGCGGCGCTGTACGTCGCGTTCACGTTCGTCGGCTCGTCGACGTGGGTGCTCGTCGTCGCGACCGCGGCGATCGGCATGCTCGTCGGCGCCGAGGTGCCGCTGCTGATGACGTTGCTGCAGACCGGTCGGGACTCCGACGCCCGCGAAACCGGGAAGGTACTGGCGAATCTCAATGCCGCCGACTATGCGGGCGCGCTGCTCGGCGGGCTGGTGTGGCCGCTGATCCTGCTGCCGATGGCCGGGCTGATCCGCGGTGCCGCGCTGACCGGGATGGTGAACCTGGGTGCCGCGGCGGTCGCGGCGCTGTTCCTGCTGCGCGGGCAGTTGCGGCCGGCGGCACGGATACTGGCGGTCGCCGCGCTGCTGCTCGCGGCCGCCGTGCTGGGGTGGCTGTTGGTGCGCGCCGCCGACATCGAGACGACTTCGCGGCAGCGGTTGTACCCCGATCCGGTAGTGTTCGCGCAGCGTTCCCAGTACCAGGAGATCGTCGTCACCGATCGTGCCGGCGACGTGCGGTTGTACCTCGACGGGGACCTGCAGTTCTCGAGTCGTGACGAACACCGCTACACCGAGGCGCTGGTGTATCCGGTGCTGGCGCGGAACCCCGAGCGGGTTCTGATCCTCGGCGGCGGTGACGGTCTCGCGGCGCGAGAGGTGTTGCGCCACGACACTGTTCGCGAGATCGTGCAGATCGAACTGGATCCCGCGGTCGTCGATCTGGCGAACACCCGCCTGCGGGATCTCAATGCGGCTGCGCTGCAGGACGATCGGGTCACCCTCGTGATCGACGATGCGTTCCGGTGGCTGCGCGAACGAGGCGGCGGCGGGTTCGATGCGGTGATCGCGGACCTGCCCGACCCGGACACCCCGGCGCTGGGCCGCCTCTACTCCACGGAGTTCTACGGGCTTGCCGCCTCGGCCCTGAATCCGGGCGGCCTGCTCGTCGTGCAATCGGGCAGCCCGTATTCGACGCCGGATGCGTTCTGGCGGACGGTGGCCAGTGTCGAAGCAGCGGGCCTGGGCGTCACCCCCTATCACGTGTACGTGCCGAGCTTCGGAGACTGGGGCTTCACCCTGGCGCAGCCGGGCACCGCACCGGAACTCGCGTTGTCGCCGTCGGCCGCGCCGCGGCGCTTCCTCGATCCCGCGACCCTCGCCGCGGCGGCGGTGTTCCCGCTGGACCGCGAGCGGCGCTTCCTCGAGCCCTCGACATTGGACCGGCCGCGCATCGTCGACGACATGCGGCGCGGCTACGAACGCTGAGTCGCCTGCAGGACCCGAGCCACCTGTGTCCGTTGTAATAGTGTGTGACACACACTATCGTGTTGGTCATGCTCGATCCCGAGGTCGTCGCCGTACACGGACAGGAAGTGCGCCGCGGATCCGTCGTGGTTGCCAGCTTGTTGATGCTGCGCACGCCCGGGTACGGCTACGGACTGCTCGAAGCGTTGGCCGATGCGGGCTTCGCGGTCGAGGCGAACACGCTGTATCCGCTGCTCCGGCGCCTCGAGAAGCAAGGGCTGCTCGTCAGCGAGTGGAACACCGACGAATCGCGACCGCGCAAGTTCTATCGAACGTCCGCCGCGGGCGAAGAACTTGCGACGTCGTTGCTGCGGGAATGGACGGCACTCGGTCGCAGTCTCGACGCGCTCGATCGCGGCACCGCCCCACCCACCACCGAAGGAGGCGCACCATGACTCTCACCGATCGCTATGTCGCCGCGACCTTGCGCAGTATCCCGGTGGACAAGCGCGCCGACATCGACCGCGAACTGCGTGCGTCGATAACCGACGCGGTCGACGCGCGGGTCGAGTCCGGTTCCGACCCGGCCGAAGCCGAAGAGAAGGTGCTCACCGAACTCGGTGACCCGGCCCGTCTCGCCGCCGAATACTCGGAGCGGCCGCTCTACCTCATCGGGCCGGAACTGTATCTGGACTGGCGGCGGCTGCTGTCGGTTCTCCTGTGGATCGCGCCGATCCCCGGGGTCGTCGTACTGGTGCTCGATGTCCTCGACGGAGCCTCGGCGATCTCGGCACTCGGGTCCGGAATCTGGACGGCGGGGACGGTCGCGCTGCACATCGCCTTCTGGACGACCGTCGTCTTCGCCGCGCTCGAACGCACCGGCGCTTCCGTCACGAATCCGACGGGCGCGTGGACTGTCGACCGGCTACCGCAGGTGGACGAATCACGTCGAGTACCGTTGTCCGACACCGTGTTCACGGTTGCGATCTACGTCTTCCTGTTCGTGTTCCTGATCCTCCAGCGGACCTATTCCGGATTCCGGTCCGACGACGGATCGGCGATTGCGATCCTCGAACCCGATCTCTGGTCGTTCTGGATCCCGGCGTTGCTCGTCCTGCTGGTGCTCAGCGCCATCTTCGAGGTCGTCCTGTACGCCATCGGGGGATGGACGATTCCTATGGCCGTGATCAACACGGTTCTCAGCTTGCTGTTCGCGTTGCCGGTCATCTGGCTGGCGGCCAGCGACGAACTGTTCAATCCCGACTATCTCGTCGCCGCGTTCGGTGAATCGGCGGACTCGGCAAACGCCGCTTCGACGGCGGTGATCGTGGTCGTCGCCCTGGTCACCGTGTGGGACATCGGCGAGAGTTGGGTGAAGGCGCTGCGGGACAGGGAAACTGGATCCTGCTAGGACACGGCCGAGTCTGTGAAACTGCTCCTCGAGGCCGGAACCGAATTTCGCGGTCCGGTCTCGAGGAATCAGTTCGTCGGAAGAATTTCGAAAGGTCACGCGACTTTGTCGAGATCCACGCCCTTGGTCTCCCGGCTCAGGGTAAGGGCAATCACCGTGATCGCCATCGTGACCACCAGGTAGCCGACAACCATGCCGACACCGAAGTTCTCGATCAGCCAGACCGCGATGAACGGTGCCGGAGCACCGGCGATGATCGAAGAGCCCTGGAAGACCAGTGACGATCCGGCGTAGCGGTAGCGCGTCGGGAACAGTTCGGTGATCCACGCGGCCTCCGGGCCGGCGAGCATGCCATGGAAGAGCGCACCCACGCACACACCGATCCACAGCATCGGCAAACTCTCGAGCTGGACCAGCCAGAAGAACACCGGAGCCCATACGACGAGGACGATCGCCGGCACGAGCATCGCGGTCTTGCGACCCACCCGATCGGACCATGCACCGCCGCCGATCATGCCGACGAACTGGAACAGCGACGCGAACGTCACCGCCATGATGATGTCGCCGCGGTGGAAGTCGAAGTACGTGGTGGCGTACGCGATGACGAAGACCGTGTAGACGTAGAACGCGATGTTCTCGCCGAGGCGCATGCCCAGACCTGTGAGGACGGCACGCGGACGCGACAACGCCTCGAGGATCGATGACCGCTCCTGCGCAGTCGGAGCCTTCGCGGCCTGTTCCTGTGCGGCCTTGAATACGGGCGACTCTTCGACGCCGCGGCGCACCCAGAATCCGATGATCAACAGCGGGATCGCGAAGAGGAAGGCGACGCGCCAGCCCCACTGGTCGAATGCTTGGTCCGAGAGGAAGAAGCCGATCGTCGACACCACGACGGTCGCAAGGACGGTGCCCATTGGGGCACCTGCCTGTGGCCACGAGGCCCAGAAGCCGCGTTTCCTCGGTTCGCCGTATTCGCTGACCAGCAGCACCGCGGCACCGAACTCGCCGCCGAGCGCGAAGCCCTGGATCATGCGCAGCACGACCAGCAGAACCGTTGCCCAGATGCCGATTCGGTCGTAGGTGGGCAGCAGGCCGATCGCCGCGGTCGCGGTGCCCAGCATGAGGAACGTGGCAACCAACATCGGCTTGCGGCCGAACCTGTCACCGAGGTGTCCGAAGACGATGCCGCCCAACGGGCGGGCGACGAAGCCGAGACCCTGCGTGGCCAGCGCCAGCAGCAGTTTGGCGACGCCGCTGTCCCCTGGGAAGAACAGTGGACCGAGGACGGTCGCGGCGAGGATGCCGTAGATCGCGAAGTCGTACCACTCGAGCACGGCACCGGCCATACTGCCGGTGAGGACTCGCTTGAAGCTGGATCTGGGTGGCTGGTCGGTGACGGTCGAGCCCGGCGGCACGTCGGTCCCGGTGATGGTCGGTGATCCCATGACGGATCCTTTCGAGGCTGGAGATTCCGGAGGGGTGGTCAGAGCGCGAGGGTGATCTTCTTGCCGCACGCGCGTGAGCAACACGTCATCATCGACTTATTCTGAGCTCGTTCGGTTTTGGTGAGAACCAAGTCGCGATGATCGATTTCGCCGTCGAGGACGGTGGCTTCGCACGATCCACACAGTCCCTCTTCGCAGTCGCTCTGGATGTCGATGTTCGACGCGCGCAAGGCGTCGAGCACCGTCTGGTCGGCCGCCACCTGAATGGTCAGACCGGAGTCGCGCAGTTCGACTTCGAAGGCATGCTCGTCGGCCGGGTCGAGCGTGGCGAGGTTCGATGTGAAGCGTTCGACGTGCAGGGAGTCGTCGGGCCAGTGCGACGTCGCGTCCTCGAGAGCGGTGAGCATGCGCTCCGGGCCGCACGAGTAGATCTGGGTGTCCTCGACCGGCGTCGCGAGCAGGGCTCGGATGTCGAGGCGGTTGCCTGCCGCATTCGAGTGCACCTCGAGTCTGTCGCCGTGCTCGGCCGTGAGTCGGTCGAGCAGAGCCATTGTTGCGACATCTCTTCCGCAGTAATGGATCTCGTAGTCCTTGTCAGCGGCCTTGACATGGTCGGCCATCGCGATGATCGGGGTGACGCCGATTCCGCCCGCCACGAAGATGTAGCGCCGGGCATCCGGGTCGAGCTTGAAGTGGTTGCGCGGACCGCGCATCTTCAGGGTGTCGCCGGCACGCAGTGTGTGGTGCACGTAGCGGGAGCCGCCGCGGCTTGCGGGTTCCTCGAGCACGGCGATTTCATAGTGCGACAGGTCGTCCGGGTTGCTACACAGCGAGTACTGCCGGGACAGGTCGCCGAGTTCGACATCGATATGCGATCCCGGAGTCCACTTGGGCAGCGGCCTGCCCGACGGATCGGACAGGCGCACGCGCACGACGCCGTCGGCGGCGGGGGTGATGGCGTCGACCGACACGGTGCGTGAAGTGCCGGTCTTCGACGGTTCTCCGATCTTCACCGGACGGCGATCGTCGAGGATCGACGGATCGGCACGTTCGGGATTCTTCTCCGGGTCCCACTGCACCCACACGTGATCGGGGCCGCGGAACGACGTGTTAGGCAGGTAGGTGAACTCCTGATCCGGGACCAGTTCCATGTGGGGGAGGCGCTTGGTGAACTCTTCGAGGAAGATCTGCATCTCCATGCGGGCCAGGTTCTTACCCATGCACTGGTGACTGCCGTACCCGAAGGTCAGGTGATCGCTCGAGTTCTCCCGGCGGATGTCGAAGTCGTCGGCGTTGTCGAAATGGCGCTCGTCGTGGTTCGCGGACGACGTCACGATCAGCAACTTCGAGCCTTCGGGAATCGCGATGCCACCGATCGTGGTGTCGGCGGTGACCAAGCGGCGCCACGCGGCGACCGAACCCGAGTGTCGCAGGCACTCCTCGACGGCATTGGGGATCAGGCTCGGGTCGGCGCAGATCTCCTCCCACACGCTGCGGTTCTCGAGCAGCAGGCGGAAGGCGTTCGCGGATGCATTGGCTGTAGTCTCATGTGCCGCAACGATTCCCGCCATCATCATCGAGTGCAGATAGGAGTCGGTGACGACGTCGGGCTGCTCCTGCTGGACCCGGATTCCGAACGGCATCCAGCCGTGGCCGGACGGGTCCTTGCGCATCTTCTCGAGGACCTGGCCTGCGTACTGCCAGAATTTGCCGACGGCCTCGGCGACGGCAACCTGCTGCTCGGGTGCCGGCCGGCCCCAGGTGTTCACGGTGTGCGCGATCGAGTACTTGCGCATCGTATCCATGTCTTCCTCCGGCACGCCGAGGAAGTGCAGCGCCACGGTGAGCGGGACCTCCCACAGCATTTCGTCGACGAGGTCGGCCTTGCCGGACTCGATGAAGCGATCGACGTACTCGCGGGTGAGCCGGCGAACCATCGGCTCGTGGTGGACGAGTTCCTTGGGGGTGAACGGGTCCATCAACGCCCGTCGTCGCGGCATGTGCGCGGGTTCGTCCTCGTTCACGAGAGTGCGCGCCATCGCGTAGTCGTATTTCGCGAGTGTCGCGGTCGCCTCGTCCGAGACCGGAGTGATCTTCTCGAGTGCGATCGACGGCGAGAACAGGATGTTGTCCCGGAAGACGGCCTTGACGTCTTCGTACCTGGTCACGACCCAGTATCCGAGTTCCGGGCTGTAGAACACCGGCTCCTCATCGCGCGACCAGCGCAGCGACGCCGCAGGGTCCACCTGGTACGGACCGGTGAAGGGATCGAAGGCGGCGGCATTCGCCGAAACCGGACAGCCCGCGGTCTGAAGGGCCGTGTGATCGATCGGGCATGCGCTCATGGCTTGCATCTCCGTCTGTGTTGAACTCGCACTGAGCTGCGAAGTTACTAATAACGCACAACATGTAACTGTGAGCGAACTTGGATCAGGGTAAGCGCGGTCACATTCGCGGTCAAGTGCGGCCCAGGGAACGATGGACGGGGCTGCCGCGGGGAGGCGGGTGCCACGATGCGGACGTTGCTGCGGTGTGAGTGCGCAGCTGCGCGAAAGGAAGCGGTTGTGGGGAGCGTCAGACGTTGACGAGGCGCTCGACTTCGCGGGCGGTGCGCATGACCGCCTGCGCCGCGCGATCGGTGTCGAGGCCGTCTATTGCAACGACGCCGACGCTCCGTTCGAGGCCGGCGCCCGGCCCGACTCCCTGCGGCAATGCGATGCCGGACGCGATACCGACTGCGCCGTGCTCGAGCTGGCCGCGGGTGAGGCTGTAGCCGTCGGCCCGAGCTCGGCGCACCGCCTCGGAGTCACCCGGCGATTCGGGTCGCAGGGCAAGGATTGCGATGCCGGCGGCGCCGCGGTCGATCGGGTGGCTGCTGCCGACGCGATAGCCCACTCGCAGCAGCGTGCCTTCCGGCTCTGCAACCAGGACCACGACACAGTTCTGTCCCTGAGCGACGGACACGAATGCCGTCGCGCGAGTCTCATCGGCGAGTGCGTGCAGTACCGGAAGGACCTCGACCGCAAACTGCGGTTCGAATCTCGACGAGAGTACTGCCACAGCGGCGCCCAGGCGGATCCGGCCGTCCCCGGTGCGGGCGACCAGCGAATGCTCCTCGAGGGTGGCGACGATTCGATAGCAGATGGCACGGTGTACCTCGAGTTCGCGGGATAGGTCCGCTACCGAGATCCCGAACGGCGACTGGGACACGATGTCGAGTGCGCGCAGCCCACGATCGAGCGTCTGCAGGGTGCTCATGTGGGTCCTTCTCGGGCCGTCCGGGGCTGTCTGTCCGAGTCCTTTCTACAGAATTTTCCGAGTGGAGCGGTAACTGTTGTAGTGCGGTGGTCATCGCGGCGCGCGGGTGCGGTCGCCCGGCCGGAATGTCGATCGACAAAGTAATTAATGGATATACTTTCTTGGTGAACTCCCAGGAACCGTCGGCGTCGCATACCTCCGCCAGTGGCCGCGATAGTGTGGGGCCCATGGACGGGGGGAGGAGTGAGGGACCGGCATCGCCGGACTCGCTCGACTACTGGTCGTTCGTCGAACTCGCGAAAAGCCGGCTGGGCAGCAGATACGGCGACTACCACCGCAACGCCACCGAGGTGCTGCTCACCCTGAACCGGGCGTCGGACGTCGTCACCTACGACCTCGAATCCACTGTGCACCGGCCCAACGGCCGGTCGTGGTCCGCGTACCGCCTGCTGTTCGTCGTATGGCTGGCCGGACCGATCGAGCCGAAGGGCGCCGCGAGGCTGACCGGCATGAGCCGTGCGGCCGTGTCGAACCTGGCAAAACCACTGGTCGAGGCGGGTTTGCTGGAACGGACCCCGGCGAGTCACGACGGCCGTTCGGTGCAGCTGTCACTCACCGAGGCGGGGGAGCGTGAGATCGCCGAGGCGTTCCGCGCGCAGAACGAGCGCGAAGCGGCGTGGGTCGAGGTGCTCACGGAGGCAGAACAGCAGATCCTCGTGATGCTCCTGAACAAGCTGATCACGAACCGCAGCCAGTTCGACGTGCGCGGACGCAACTGATCGCCGCAGCTCCGTGCCCGGGCGAGGGGTGGATGCTCCGATCGTCACGACCTCGTGACCGTTCCGTGGTTGCTTTCGTCCGACAAAACTAGTTAATGTGTTTATTAATGCCGGGGCTTCGGTGCCCCGAATCGGCCTGAGGAACCTGCGAGGAGCTGAACCCCCATGGCGTTCTACCGACAGCTCGGCGTCATCCCGCCGAAGCGTCATACCCAGCACCGCGACGAGAACGGCAACCTCTACTACGAGGAGCTGATGGGCGAGGAGGGCTTCTCGTCCGACTCGTCGCTGCTGTACCACCGGCACATCCCGTCGGCGATCGTCGACGCGACCGTGTGGGAGCTGCCGGACCAGACGACCACGCCGAACCATCCGCTCAAGCCGCGGCACCTCGAGCTCCACGCCCTGTTCCCCGAGAACGTGTGGGCGGACACCGACGTCGTCACCGGCCGCCGTCTGATCCTCGGCAACGCCGACGTGCGCATCTCGTACGTGGTGTCGAAGAAGGAATCGCCGCTGTACCGCAACGTCGTCGGCGACGAGATGGTCTACGTCGAATCCGGCACGGCCACAGTCGAAACCGTCTTCGGCACGCTCGAGGCGAAGTCCGGCGACTACGTGCTGCTGCCGATGGCGACGACGCACCGCTGGATCCCCACCGGCGACGAGCCGCTGCGCGCCTACGTCATCGAGGCCAACAGCCACATCGTGCCGCCGAAGCGTTACCTGTCGCGGTTCGGCCAGTTCCTCGAGAACGCCCCGTTCTGCGAGCGCGACCTGCACGGCCCGACCGCACTCGTCGAGGTCGAGAACCTCGAGGGTGAGGTCGAGGTGCTCGTCAAGCACCGCACGTCGCACGGCATCGTCGGTACCCGCTACGTCGTGCCCACGCACCCGTTCGACGTGGTCGGCTGGGACGGCTGCCTCTACCCGTACACGTTCTCCATCCACGACTACGAGCCCATCACCGGCCGTGTGCACCAGCCGCCGCCGGCGCACCAGGCGTTCGAGGGCAACAACTTCGTCATCTGCAACTTCGTGCCGCGCAAGGTGGACTACCACCCGCTCGCCGTCCCGGTGCCGTACTACCACTCCAACGTCGACTCCGACGAGATCATGTTCTACTGCGGCGGAGACTACGAGGCCCGCAAGGGATCCGGCATCGGGCAGGGCTCCATCTCGGTCCACCCGGGTGGGCACGCGCACGGCCCCCAGCCCGGCGCATACGAGCGCAGCATCGGCGTGGAGTTCTTCGACGAACTCGCCGTCATGGTCGATACGTTCCGCCCGCTCGAACTCGGCGAAGGTGCGTTCGCATGCGAGGACACCACTTACGCCGGAAGCTGGAATCGCAATCGAGGTGCAGGCAAGTGACCACTCTCGGACCCCTGTTCACCGGACTGTGCGACGACGCCGCTCTGTTCCCGCCGGGAAATGCCCCGCTGGAGCAGGCGCTGCCCGCGCACGCCGGACACCGCATCTCCGACTACTCGGATCTGGTGGGGCTGTTCGTCTTTCCCGTTCCTCGCATCGAGGAACTGGCCGAGACGCTCGAATCCCGTCCGCTCGGCGGCGAACTCGCCCTGATCATCACGGCTCCGGGTGGGCCCGAGACCGTGACCGCCGCGGTGGCTCGGCTGCGTGAACTCGACGGCGTCACCGTCGAAGCGGCGGAGATCGCGGTTCCCGCCGACAACAGCGCCGACGAATTCCTCGCTGCGCTCGACGTTGTCGCCGCCGAACTCCCCGGCGTCGCACTGTTCGTCGAGGTCCCCCGCGACGACCGCCGACCCGCTCTCCTGGCCGGGCTCGCCGGGACGCCGCACGCGGCCAAGTTCCGCACCGGTGGAATCGTCGCCGAGGCCTACCCGGACGAGACCGAACTGGCCGAAGCCATCCGATCCGCGGTCACCGCCGAAGTGCCGTTCAAGGCGACCGCGGGCCTGCACCATGCGATCCGGAACACGGACCCGCACACCGGTTTCGAGCAGCACGGCTTCCTCAACGTGCTCGCCGCGGTCGATGCCGCATTGGATGGCGCGGACGTGGCGACTCTCGCGACGGTGCTCGCCGACCGCGACGGTGCTGCCGTCGCCGCCCGGCTCTCCGCGCTGTCGTCGGCACGTATCGCCGAGGTGCGCAACCGGTTCCGGTCGTTCGGTACCTGCAGCATCGTCGAACCGCTCGTCGATCTGATCGACCTCGGCCTGGTGCCCGCAACCGTTCTCCCGATTACCGAAGGATCACCCGCATGACCGTCATCGACATTCCCGAGGGTTCGCTCTTCGGCATCGACAATCTTCCCTACGGCATCTTCTCCACCGCGGACTCCGAGCCGCGCGTCGGCGTCCGCGTCGGCGACACGGTGCTCGACCTGAGCCGGGTCTTCGAGGACGACGTGGTCTTCGCCGAGCCGTCGCTCAATGCCTTCATGGCACAGGGCCGCCGTCGCTGGGACGAAGTGCGTTCCGCCATCAAGGAACTCGTGTCCGGGGAGGTCGCCGACGACGCGGTGTTCCCGATCGCGGACGTGACGCTGCACCTTCCGGTCGAGGTCGCGGACTACGTCGACTTCTACGCGTCGGAGAACCACGCGTCGAACCTCGGACGGTTGTTCCGCCCACAGAACCCCGATCCGCTGATGCCGAACTGGAAGCACCTTCCCGTCGGCTACCACGGCCGGTCGTCGACGGTGGTCACGTCGGGTGTCGACATCGTGCGCCCGTGCGGTCAGCGCAAGGGCCCGAACGATCCGGCGCCGGTCTTCGGGCCGTCCGTCCGTCTCGACATCGAAGCCGAGATGGGCTTCATCGTCGGCGTCGGCTCGCCGATGGGCTCGCAGATCGCCCCGGACGAGTTCGCCGACCATTGCTTCGGCGCGGTCATCCTCAACGACTGGTCCGCCCGCGACATCCAGGCCTGGGAGTACGTGCCGCTCGGCCCGAACCTCGGCAAGTCGTTCGCGACGTCGATCTCCCCGTGGGTCGTGCCGCTCGCCGCGCTCGAAGCCGCCCGCATCGACACCCCGGTGCAGGATCCGGAACCGCTGCCGTACCTGCAGGGCAACGAGAAATGGGGCCTGGACATCGACCTCGAGGTCGAATGGAACGGTCACGTCGTCAGCCGTCCGCCGTACGCGCAGATGTACTGGTCGCCGGCGCAGATGCTCGCGCATACGTCCGTCAACGGGGCCGCCACCCGCACCGGTGATCTGTTCGGCTCCGGCACCATTTCCGGGCCGGAGAAGAATCAGCGCGGCGCGTTCATCGAACTCACGTGGGGTGGAGCCGAACCCGTCCAGGTCGGCGACGAGACCCGCACGTTCATCGAGGACGGCGACGAGATCTCGATCTCGGCGACCGCGCCCGGCCCGAACGGCACCCGGATCGGCTTCGGCGAGGTCCGCACCCGGATCCTGCCCGCCACCGGCGCCGGCAACTGAACCCGGTCTTCATCGAGACCAGGTCCGCGCAGTAACCGGAGCGCCTCTGGAACGAATGTCGGACCACAAGAGTGATGCCCGGGACCCACGAGGTCCCGGGCATTACTTGTCGGTCGAGACCGGTGTTGTTCGCGACTTCCCCGCAGATTCCGCGAACAACATCGATCTCGGCATCGAACCCGGATTCAGAAGCCGGGTCTGCGGGGCAGTTCGGGAAGCGGGAGTTGCGGAGCCGGGGGAAGTGCGGGCAGCTGGAACTGCGGCAGGCTGGGAAGGAGCCCCCCTGGTTGCGGTGGGGCCTCCGGATCAGACGCGTCGTCCGACGCACTTTCCTGCGTTTGCGGGGTGGTGTACGTCTGCGTCGGAGACTGATAGGTGGCCGGCGCCCGGGTCTGTGCGGGGATCCTCGGCTGGTCTTCGATCACCGACTGGTTGTCGATCACCGGCGGAGCGTCTTCCGGAGACGTCGTCGCATCCGCGATCGTGGTGGGCTGTGGCGCCACTGTCTGCGTAGCCAAGGGTGCCTGGGTGTTCTGCGGCGTGACGGCCGGTTGTGCGTCGTCGTCGGAACCCTGAAGCAGGCCGATGGCGAGGCCGACGACAGCGACGGTGGCGACGATACCGCCGGCGAAGAGGAAGCCCAGACGTTTCGACGGCGGTGCGGTCGTGTCGGATGTGTCGGCCGCGTCGGTGGTGGGCCGGATTTCGACGGTCCGGAATTCCACGGTCTCGAGGTCGTGGCTCGACTGGCCGGGTGCGGGTGTTTCCGTCGGGGACGCCACCGCGCTGGTGAGAGTGTCGGTTGCCGGCTGCGCGAGCAGGGCCGCACCGTCCGCCGCGACGAGTTCGGGTTGTGCGGGCACGATCACCGGAATGTTGAGCCACGACTCCATCACGGAGGTGACCAGCGGGATGTTGGCACCGCCGCCGATGAGTACCGCGGCGTCGGGGGTGCGCCCCGAGCGGCGGATGACTTCGCGGGTGAGACGGGCCGACGTCTTGACGGGGTCGTCGATGAGCGAGCCGAAGCTGTCCTGTGAGAGCAGCAGCAGACCGCCTTCGCCCGGCATGCACACCGCGTCGCTGGTGGACAGCTGTTCCTTCGCATCGCGGCATCTGGCGGCGAGGGCGAGGTGTGCTGCAGTGTCGAGGGGGCGGGTGAGGCGGTGCTGTTCGAGGTGGTGGTCGTAGATCAGCCGGTCGACGAGGTCGCCGCTGATCTCGTTCGAGCGTGCGGTGCTCAGCACGAATCTCGTGGCGCGGTCGACGACGGTGATGGTGAGGCCGGAGCTGCCGAGGTCGTAGAGCACGAGCGTCTCGTGTTCGCCGAGATTGCCTGACGCTTCCAGCATTTCGAGCGCTGCGGTCACTTCGGGGACCAGTTGGAAGTTGTCGATGTCCAGTCGGGCCATCGCGGTTTGGACGGCATCGGCCTGCGCCTCGTTCCGGTACGCGACACCGATGGCCTGAATCTCGTCGATCTCGCCGGTCTGGGTGAGGACCGTTTCGATGGATCCTGTGGCCGGTTCTTCGGGCCGTTCGAGCAGTGCGGTCACCGAGTGCGATCGGAAGATGGGGCCGTCGAGGCGCTCGGTGTCGCGGCGCGCGAACCGCACAGCGCTGGCACCGACCGACATACCGAGAACTGACGTCATGACGCCGACTATAACGGTTTGGTCACGGGTCGCGCGCGTCGAGCATGCCGGACGCTGTGCTGCCGGCGATGTTGTCGGTGACGCCGTGCAGTTAGGGTGGCGAACATGACGCACACCACACGACGATGGGGCCTGACGATTCCCCTCGACGGGATTCCGCTCGCGGACCAGCGAAAACTGATCGAGGAGCTCCCGGATCTCGGCTATACGGACGTGTGGTCCTCGGAGGCGAACGTCGCCGATGCGTTCACCCCGCTCGCACTCGCGAGCGTGTGGGCGCCGACCCTGCGACTGGGTACCGCGATCGTCCCCGTCTACACGCGCGGCCCCGCGACCCTAGCGATGTCCGCGGCGACCCTCGCGAGCGCGGCGCCGGGACGGTTCGTGCTCGGTGTGGGCACCTCGTCCAATGTGATCGTCGAGAAGTGGAACAGCATCCCGTTCGAGGAGCCGTTCAAGCGCGCCCGTGACACCCTGCGATTCCTGAAGTCCGCGCTCGCCGGGGAGAAGGTGAGCCAGGAGTACGACACGTTCACGGTCGACGGGTTCCGTCCGGGACTGGTCGCCGATCCCGCGCCGCCGGTGCTGCTCGCGGCGCTGCGCCCGGGCATGCTGCGGCTCGCCGGCCGGGAAGCGGACGGGGCGATCGTCAACTGGCTGTCCGCGGACGACGTGCGCACCGTCGCGCCCTATGTGCACGAGGGCGGCGACGACAAGGAGATCGTCGCGCGGATCTTCGTGCTCCAGGGATTCGACACCGACACCGCCCGCGCGCTCGGCCGGCGCATGATCGCCGCCTACATGAACGTCCCCGTCTACCGCGCGTTCCACGAGTTCCTCGGACGATCGGACGAGTTCGCGGCCATGTGGCGGCTGTGGGAGGAAGGCGACCGCAATGGCGCGCTCGACGCGATCCCGGACAGCGTCGTCGACGACCTCGTGATCCACGGCCACCCGGACGCCTGCAGAGAGCACATCGAGCGCTACGCGGAGGCCGGCGTGACGACGCCGGCGATCGCGCTGGCGACCCCGGGTGATCCCGCGGAGGCTATCCGCGCGCTGGCTCCGCGCTGATCGCCTCGCTCGGATCGCTCACGGAGTCGGTGGATCCGGTGGGTGGCTGCGCCCGGTGACCGCATCGCGCATCTTGTCGAGCGTCGCGGCGGCCGTGCCCATCGTCTTCTGTACGCCCGGTCCGGACGGTGTGTCCGGATGCGGGCGCGTGGGCGCCTTCTTCTTGGCGTTGAGGAGAGTTGCCCCCAGTTCCTGAAGTTCGCTCTCGCTCAGTTCGGCTGCCAGACGAGGCCAGACCACGTTCTGCTCGTACGCGATGTGTTTGCGGCCCGCTGTGATGAAAGCGGCCAGTGCACCGTGGTATTCGTCTTCGCCGGGCTTGCCGTTCTCGAGCTTCTGAAGCAGATGCTTACCCGAGTTCTCCTGTGACATCGCGTCGTCGGCGAGTTTGTCGCCGTCCTCGAGCCGTTCCCGTACCAGGGGCCAGAAGTATTGTTGTTCGATCGCTTCGTGTCTCGACTCCGCGACGACCAGATCGGTCACCATGGTGCCCAATCCGCTGAGCTGAGCACCGCTGCCCTGCGGGGCGCCGTCGAGAACCTCGAACATGCCCAGCACGCTCTCGTGGTCGTTTCTCAGGACTGTGAACGCATCCACCATTGTCATCGCCTCCGGTTCGGTGGTGGTCGCGACGTGATACCCGGCGCGGTCCGGCGGTAAACGACGCACGGGGTCCGGGCGGAGGCAGTTTCCCTCCGTGCGTCCCGGGTACCCGCCTCCAGACCCTGTGCCACACACAGACGAGGGAGTGACATGTTCATCCACAACAAGGACCTGCAGTTCGAGGTGCGGGTCGACCGACCCGATCCGCGATTCGCCACGTTGCTCCAGGAGCAGTTCGGTGGCGCCAACGGCGAGTTGAAAGCCGCGATGCAGTACTTCACGCAGGCATTCATTCTGCGCCGCAAGAACCCGAAGATGTACGACTTGTTCATGGACATCGCCACCGAGGAGTTGAGTCACCTCGAGATGGTGGGATCGATGATCACGATGCTGCTGGACGGTCTCAACGACGACCTGAAGATGGCGAACGAGCGGTGCGACTGGATGCCCCTGGTGTCCACCGCAGACGGTAAGGAACAGGCGATCCATCAGGTCGCCGTCAATCCGCTGTACCTGGCGCTGACCGGCGGCGGTCCCGACGTGAGCAACTCGGCCGGGACCCCGTGGACGGGTGCGTACGTCAACGCCAACGGCGATCCGACCGTCGATCTGCGCAGCAATCTCGGCGCGGAAACCCGGGCGAAGATCGTCTACGAGTACCTCAAGCAGTTCACCGACGACCCCGGCGTGCAGGAGACCCTCACCTTCCTGATGACGCGCGAGGTTGCGCACTACCAGCAGTTCACCGCGGCCCTGAACGAACTGCCGGTGAACTTCCCGCCCGGTGCTCTCGCCGGTGACGACCGATTCCAGAACCTTGCGTTCAACATGTCCAACGGTGCGGACTCGGTGCGAGGACCCTGGAACGAAGGCCAGGGACCGTGGCCGCAGGGAATGGAGTGGAAGTACGTCGAAGCGCCGACGGAGGAGTGGCTCGGCACCGACATCCGGGAGAACCACGGCGTGGACAACAACCCGCAGGGCGGGCCCGAGGTGCACGGAACGAAACCGTTCACCCACGAGCACCACACGCCCGCCAACTGACGGGATCGACTGCGCGGCGAGCCGGGGCCCGTGCCGCCCCGGCCGTCGGGCAGGATCGGGTGCATGGGCACGGAAGACACGGTGGAGATCGTCGGCGAGGATTTCTCGGATGCGCGGCTGGACGGCCGGGAATGGACGAACCACACCTACACCGGTTGCACGTTCCGCGATGCCGATCTCAGTGGATTGGTCACTGATCACGTGGTGTTCACCGACTGCGACTTCACCGGTGCGGACCTGTCCCGGTCCCGGCACACGGCCACCGCCTTCCGGTCGTGCACCTTTGATCGAACAACTCTGTGGCACAGTGAATTCCGATACTCCAGCCTGCTGGGTTCGACCTTCGAGCAGTGCCGGATGCGGCCGATGGTGCTCGACGAGGTGGATCTGACCCTGGCCTCGCTCGGGCGAGCCGATCTGCGCGGCGTCGACTTCACCGGCTGCCGGCTGCGGGAGACCAATCTCGTCGAAGCGGACCTGCGCACCGCCACGTTGCGGGGCGTCGACCTCACGGGTGCTCGCACGAGCGGGGTTCGGCTCGACGGCGCGGACCTGCGCGGCGCACAGGCCGGGCCGGCGCTGTGGACGACGGCGAAGCTCGAGGGCGCGAAGATCGACCTCACGCAGGCGGTCGCGATGGCCTCCGCGCTCGGGCTGATCGTCGAGCAGTGATCACGATTCGGTGAAAGCGGCTAACGGCATTCGGCGCTCGGGCGAATATTCGGGCAGACCTCATCGCAGGAGTGCCCATGTCCGAGCCAACGAGGAGGCCCGCCCGTAGCGGGCTCTCGCGTGTCACAGTAGTGGCCGACGACGGGGTGCCGCTGGCCGCGACGATCGAGGGACCGCGGGACGCCGCGCTGACCGTCGTCCTCGTGCACGGCCACTGTCAGGACGCCGACAGCTGGGACGACGTCTGCATCCATATGGCGTCCGAAGTGCGACTCGTGCGTTACGACCAACGGGGACACGGACGTTCGGGATCCGGTGAGGTTTCCTCGTTGACGCTCGACGGCCTCGCCCACGACCTCGACGCCGTATTGCGGACGCTGGTACCGACGGGCCCGGTCGTGCTCGCCGGGTACTCGATGGGCGGCATGGTGGCGATGGCGTACGCGCGGCTGTATCCCGCCGCGATCGGCGCCCGCATCGTGGGGATGGCGCTCATCGCGACCGCTGCGTCGGGGCTCGCGGAACAGGGGGTGGGTCGCTATCTGCGGCACCCGGCGGCGTCGATGCTGCACGGGGCGGTAGCGCGCGCACCTCGGGCGATGGAGGTGTCGAAACGGGCCGGTGGCCGGTTGTGCTCACTGCTGTCGCGCGGCCGCGACGGCGACTCGTGGCTGCGGACCGCCGGACTGGTGTTGTCGAGCACCACGTCGGTGGTGGCGTGGTCGCGCCTGCTCGCGGCGTTCGCGGTGCTCGACGAATCCGCGGCGCTGGCCGCTCTTGCGAGCGTGCCGGTCGTCGTCGCCGCCGGAACCGCGGATCGGTACGTCCCCATCGCACATTCGGAGGCGATCGTCGATCTTCTGCCGCATGCCGAGTTCGTGCGGATCGTGGGGGCCGGGCATCGGATCCTCGCCGAATGCCCTGATCAGGTGGCGTCTGCGCTGGGGCGGTTGCTCGGTACTCTCCGCCCGGTCGGCGGACCGCTGCAGCGCAGCGCGGTCTGATCAGTCCTCGCTGCTCGAATCGTTGCCCATGTCGAATCGTGACCGATACAGCGCTTTCGCGTCCTCCAGTACCGACGGCGCCAGCCGGGCGATCGGACGGAAGTCCGCGACCAACGGTTCGTGGTCGGGACCGTGCCCGACGACGTTGCCGGTGAGAACCCACGGGTACCGGTCCGAATCCTCCAACTCCAGATACTTGCAGACCCGGCGTGCCACCCAGTCCACCGCCGGACGCGGCCACCACGATTCCGGTGCCAGCGTCGTCACCGAAACCCCGGGCATGTCCACCCCGGATTCGTAGTCGCGGCTGCCGCCGCCGTCGGCATCGTGGGAGGGGCCACGGGAGTAGCGCAGCATGATGTGCGGAGTCGACGTCACGAGGTCGGTGAGCTCCTGGATCGTTGTGATCGTAGGAAGATCGGACTCCTTGGCATGGGTGTCGGTGCTGGAATCGATGCTCACGGGACGACCTCCTTCGGGAAGGCGACCTCCTTCGGCAAGCAGGATGCCCGGTGCCCGGGCCGTTCAATCACGCTTTGTCCGCTCAGCGGTACGAGCGATTGTCCGGCTGCCGGTGCGGTGCGAGCCTCGTGCGATGACTCCCGAGTCGAGCGCCGAAGCCACAGCGATCACCAATCTGCTCTACCGCTACGCCGAGCACATGGATGCGGGCAGGTTCGAGGAGGCGGCGTCGTTGTTCTCGCACGCACGGGTGCGGTTCGGTGGCGAGCACGAGATCGCCGGGGGAGCGGGTCTGGCCGACATGTGGCGCTCGACGGTGAAGATCCATCGGTGCGGGACGCCGCGAACGAAGCATGTCGTCGCGAATCCGCTGCTCGACATCGATGCCGCGGCCGGCCGCGCAACGTGCCGGTCGTACTACACCGTGTTGCAGGCCACGGAGGATCTCCCCTTGCAGGTCGTCGCAGCCGGCCGCTACCTCGACGAGTTCGAACGAGTGGACGGGCAGTGGCGCTTCGCGTTCCGTGACTACTCGTTGTTCGACCTGCCGGGGAACACGGGTGAACATCTGCGCGGCACCACACGCAGTCTCCCTACCGACCGCGCGGATGTCACTGCGGTGATCAACCGCTACTCGGATGCCCTCGACGACCGCGACTGGGCGAGCCTGGACGACTTCTTCACCGAGGACGCGGTGGCCCGCTACGGCAGCGAGGGCAGCACACCGGTGACGGGGCGGGCCGAGATCGTCCGGATGATCCGGTCGAATCTCGACGGTTGCGGCCCGTCACAGCACCTGTTCGGCAATCTCGTCGTCGAGATCGACGGGGACGTCGCCAGGTCGTCGTGCAAGGCCCGCGTCTGCCACTTCGGTGCCGGCGAGCGAGCCTCGCTCCAGCCGTACGAATGCTTCGGCGTCTACCGGCACACGCTGCACCGAACCGCGGACGGCTGGCGGGTCACGGAGTTGCTGTTCGACGTACGTCATGCAGCGGGGGACATCCGGGTCCTGCAACCGCGCTGACAGGCCGGCCGTTGCGGTGGTGCCGGACGTATTCGTGCGGCAGTCTGGGGCCATGACCGAGACCAGTGTTGCTCCCGTACTCATCGCCGTCGACGACGCCAGCGGAATCGGCGTCCTCACCCTCAACCGCCCGCAGCAGCGCAACCCGCTGTCGGTGGACACGATGCGCGAGGTGATCAGGGGTCTGCGTGCGCTGGCCGCGGACAGTCGGGTGATCGTGATCCGGGCGGACGGTCCGGTGTTCTCGGCCGGGCACGACCTGCGGGAGATGATCGGGCGCACGCTCGAGGAGGAACGCGCGATCTTCGACGTGTGCAACGAGATGATGCGCACCGTGCAGTCGATCCCGCAGCCGGTCATCGCATCGGTGCAGGGCCCGGCCGTCGCGGCGGGATGCCAGCTCGTCGCGTCGTGCGATCTCGCGGTCGCGGCCACCGATGCCGTGTTCGGGACTCCGGGGGTGCGGATCGGCCTGTTCTGTTCGACGCCGATGGTCGCGGTCAGCCGCGCCGTCGGCCGCAAGCGTGCGCTGCAGATGCTGCTGACCGGCGACACGATCGACGCCGAGACGGCCGCCGACTGGGGGCTGGTGAACTTCGTGGTGCCGCCCGAGGAGCTGGAGATCCGGACGACGGAACTGGCGGTGAAGATCGTCTCGGCGTCGTCGGCGACGGTGCGGATCGGCAAGGAAGCCTTCTACCGGCAGATCGATCTGCCGCAGGACGAGGCGTATGAGGCGATGGCCGAGACGATGGCGGCGAATGCGGTGATCTGCGATGCGCAGGAGGGTATGTCGGCGTTCGTCGAGAAGCGCTCGCCGGTCTGGCAGGGACGCTGAACCGGGGACGAAGAGCGGTGATCTTGGGTCTCGACCAAAGGTTGGACGTCCTATAGCCTGACTTCCATGAGTCTCGATCCTCGCTCGAACACCGTCGACGGTGTGCTGCACCGCTCGGCCGCCCGCTTCCCCGACCGCGTCGCGCTGCGCTTCGCGGACCGCGCGTTCACCTACCGGGAACTCGACGCCGCGGTCTCCCGCACCGCGGCTCACCTGCGATCCCTCGGGCTCGAGCAGGGCGACCGCGTCGCCGGATACGGCACCAACTCCGATGCCTACGTGCTCGGCTACCTCGGTGCCGCGCGCGCCGGACTCGTGCACGTGCCGATCAACTACGCGCTGCGCGGCGAGGAACTGAGCTATCTGCTCGGACAGTCCGGAGCGAAGGCCGTGCTCTTCGACCCGCCGCTGCGCACCAACCTCGACGACGTCCTCCCCGTCGTGCCGGCCGAGCACGTGGTGCCGCTGCGCGACGCCGACGACTCGCTGCTCGCCGTCGCCTCGACGGGCGAGGTCCCGGAGGTGGACGGCGGCTCGTCCGGCGGCGACCTGGTTCAGCTGCTCTACACGTCGGGCACCACGTCGAAGCCCAAGGGCGCCATGATGACCCACGGTGCGCTCGTCCACGAGTACACATCGTCGATCGTCGCGCTCGACCTTGCCGGCGACGACAACCCGCTGATCTGCATGCCGCTGTACCACTCGGCGGCCATGCACGTGTTCCTCATGCCGTACCTCGCGGTCGGCGCCACGATCACCCTGCTGCCGTCCCCGGACATCCCGGAGATCCTGCGGCTGATCGAATCCGAGCGCATCGGATCGCTGTTCCTCGCCCCGACCGTGTGGGTGCCGCTCGCGAACCATCCCGATCTCGACACCCGGGACCTGTCGTCGCTGCGCAAGGCCCAGTACGGGGCGTCGATCATGCCGGTGACGGTGCTGAACCGGCTGCGCGAGCGCTACCCGGACCTCGGGTTCTACAACTGCTTCGGGCAGTCCGAGATCGGCCCGCTCGCATGCGTGCTCGGCCCCGACGAGCACGCCGATCGTCCGTCCTCGTGCGGCCGGGCCGTGCTGTTCGTCGAGACCCGCGTCGTCGACACCGACGGCAACGACGTGCCCGACGGCGAGCCCGGCGAGATCCTCTACCGGTCGCCGCAGCTGTGCCTGGGCTATTGGGACAACCCGGAGGCCACCGCCGAAGCGTTCCGTGACGGCTGGTTCCACTCGGGCGACCTCGTCACCCGCGACGCGGAGGGCTACATCACCGTCGTCGACCGCATCAAGGACGTCATCAACACCGGTGGCATCCTCGTCGCGTCCCGCGAGGTCGAGGACGCCTTGTACACGCACCCCGCGGTCGCGGAGGTCGCGGTGATCGGCACGCCCGACGAGAAGTGGATCGAGGCGGTCACCGCCGTCGTCGTGCTCAAGGACGGCCACGAGGTCGCCGAGTCCGATCTCATCGTGCACGTCAAGGAACGGCTTGCTCCGTTCAAGGTGCCCAAGATCGTGCGCTTCGTCGACACGCTCCCGCGCAACCAGAGCGGCAAGCTGCTCAAGCGCGAACTGCGTGCGGTGTGAGCCGCAATCTACCTCCGGTGGGAATGCACGGTCGGTAGCGGCCGTCGAAAAGCAAAGGGAACGAATGGGGATCAAGCACGTGCCGTCCTGGCACGACGACGAAGTCCGGGCACTGTCGGAACTGGCCGGTGACTTCTTCGAACGCGAGGTGATGGCGCACGCCGAGAAGTGGGACGCGCAGCACCGCATCGACCGGCAGGTGTGGCTCGAGGCCGGCAAGCTCGGACTGCTGCTGTGTTCGATTCCGGAGGAATACGGCGGCGGCGGAGGCACATTCGCGCACGACCTCGCGGTCCTCGAGGCGCAGGGATACGCGGGTGATCTCGCGTTCGGTATCTCCATCCACAGCGGTATCGTCGCGCACTACATCCTCGAGTACGGCACCGAGGAGCAGAAGCGAACCTGGTTGCCGGGCATGGCCACCGGCGAGATCCTCGGTGCGCTCGGCATGACCGAGCCCGGTGCCGGGTCGGATCTGAAGGCGATCAAGACCACGGCGATCCGTGACGGCGACGAGTACGTCGTCAACGGTTCGAAGACGTTCATCACCAACGGTGCCTCCGCCGACATGATCGTGCTGGCGGTCAAGACCGACCCGAAGGCCGGCGCCAAGGGCATCTCGCTGCTCATCGTCGACCTGCGCGATTGCCCGGGCTTCGCCGTCGGGCGGGTGCTCGACAAGGTCGGCCAGCACGCCGCCGACACCTCCGAGCTGTCGTTCACCGACGTGCGGGTTCCCGTGTCGAACCTGCTGGGGGACAGCGAAGGCCAGGGCTTCGCGCAGTTGATGGCGCAGCTGGTGCAGGAACGGCTGATCATCGGCGCGCAGGCGGCCGGTGCGATGCAGCGGGCGGTCGACGAGACGGTGCGCTACACCAAGCAGCGGCAGGCGTTCGGGCAGACGCTGTTCGACTTCCAGAACACCGCCTTCGAGCTCGCCGAGTGCCAGACGATCGCCCGCACGTGCCAGGTCTTCCTGGACCACTGCATCGAACAGCACCTGAAGGGGCAGCTCGATCCCGCGGACGCCGCGATGGTCAAGTACTGGCTGACCGACAAGCAGTGCGAGGTCATCGACCGCTGCGTCCAGTTGCACGGCGGCTACGGGTACATGCGCGAGTACCTGATCGCGCGGATGTACGAGGACGCGCGGGTGCAGCGGATCTACGCCGGCGCCAACGAAGTGATGAAGATGCTCATCTCGCGGTCGCTGTAGACCTCGGAGTGACGGGAACCGTTCGTATCGGTTCCCGTCACCCGAAGCGCGAAGTCACCAGGGACGGCTGGTGGACAGATATTCGGCCATTTCCTGGCTCTGGCGGCGGTGGATGCGCCGGTGCTCGGCGCGTTCGTCGCCGCTCTTGTTGAGCCGGCGTTCCTCTTCGGACTCGGGCAGCACCGGGGGCACCTCGGTGGGCCGTCCCGCGTCGTCGATCGCGACGAACGTGAGGAACGCGGTCGCGGCGATGCGGCGGTCACCGCTGCGCAGATCCTCGGCGGTGACCTTCACGAACACTTCCATCGAACTGCGGCCGGTCCGGGTGACGAACGATTCGAGGCACACCGAATCCGACGGGCGGACGGGTGCGAGGAACGCCACAGAATCCGTCGACGCCGTGACCACCGATGCGCGGCTGTGACGGGTCGCCGAGATCGACGCGGTCATGTCGATGTCGCTCATCAGTTTCCCGCCGAACAACGTGTTGTGGTCGTTGACGTCGTTGGGAAAGACCCTGCTGGTCTTGACAACTCGGGATTCGCGGCACGGTTTCGGCTGCACGATCGTCCTTTCGGGGTTGCGTGCGGCGGGATCTCCGTCGCACGGCCCTTTCCAGCCTACGACTCGCGCGGGACCGCGTGTCCGTTGTGCCGGGCACGGTCCCGGGTGTGATGGCCGATGATCTTCGTGAGCATCGCGGTCAGCTGTGCGCGTTCGTCGGCGTCGAGCGGTGCGAAGGCCTCGTCCTGCACGGCGGTGAGGACGTCGTCGAGCTCCGACAGGCGGTGGCGTCCCCTCCGGGTGAGGCTGATGATGTTGCGCCTGCGGTCCTTCGGATCGGGGGCGCGTTCGACGAAGCGGCGGTCGGACAGGGCGTCCACGGCGGCGGCGACGTCGCTGCGGTCGAGTCCGCACCGGCGACCGAGTTCGATCTGGCTGGACGGGCCGCCCTCGCCGAGCGCGGCCAGGATGCGGTAGTGGTGGCCGCGGGCGTCGGCGGCGTCGAGGCGATCGAACACCATGCGGTGCACGTGCCGTGCGGACTGCATCAGCAGGAAGCTCGGGAGGTGATCGAGCCGGGTCGGCACGGGGTAGTTGTCGGGGTCGGACACGGGTCCATCCTACCTATCGTTGGTGCAGCCAACGAAATGTCAGTGGTGGCGGTGGTCGGTGATCGCGGTGCGGGGACCACGCCGGGGCACCCGGCGGTAACCACCGGTCTCGGTGATCAGCCGGATCACCCGATAGCGGTGTGGCCGTAGCGGTTCCAGAAGTTCCACCATGCCCGCGTCGTCCAGCGGCCGTCCGAGCAGCGACCATCCGACGACGGACGCGAGATGGTAGTCGCCGACCGAGAGTGCATCGGCGTCGCCGAACGCGCGCTGGGCGACCTCCGCCGCCGTCCAGATGCCGACGCCGGGCACCGACCGCAGCTTGCGTTGCGCCTGCTGCGGGGATTCGGCGGTGAGGCGTTCGAGGCTGTCGCCGAGTTGCGCGCAGCGCACGACGGTGCGGGCGCGGCCGGGGTCGACGTTCGCCTTGTGGAACTCCCACGACGGGACCCGCCGCCACGTGTCGGCGGACGGCGGCACCGCCATGCCGCGCGGTGCCGGTCCGGGCGCGGGGTCGCCGAACCGCATCACGAGACGACGCCACGACGCGAACGCCGCGACGCCGTGCACGCGCTGCTCGAGGATCGCCGGCACGAGCGCCTCGAACACCCGGCCGGTGCGGGTGATGCGCAGCCCCGGCAGGCGCCGGTGCGCGTCGGCAAGCAGCGGATGCTCGGGGGCGAACCCGGATGCGTCGTCGCCGGCCCCGAGCAGCACGGGCAGCGCGGAGAGGAGTTCCTCGGCGCCGGGGCCCCATGCGAGGCACCGGGCACCGGTGGTGCCGTCCTGACGGATGCGATAGGTGACGGGCCCGGACTCCATCCGGGACGTGCGCCAGACGTCATCGGCGACGTGCCGGTGACAGGGGTCATACGGTCCGCGTTGCAACGGGCGTAGGGTTTGAGCGACGTCGACGGGCCACGGCAGCTCGACCCGGGTGTCGAAAGGGGTGGCTTCACCGACGTACGCGGTCACCGGTTCACCGTACCTCGCACGGCGACCGCATCGGTTTCCACCGTGTCGGACGGAAAGGCTATGGTCTGCAACATGATCATCGTGAGCACCGACGGGTCCTGCCTGCGGAATCCCGGTGGCGCCATCGGGTGGGCGTGGGTCAACCACGAGGGCCCCAGCGCATCGGGGGGTGAGCGGTCGGGTACGAACCAGATCGCCGAACTGCGTGCGTTGCTCGAGGCGCTGCGTGCCCATCCCGGTTCCGAACCGATGATCATCGAATCCGATTCGCAGTACGCGATCAAGTGCGCCTCGGAATGGCTTCCGGGTTGGAAGCGCAAGGGCTGGAAGACCTCCACCGGAGCGCCGGTGAAGAACGTCGAACTCGTGCGCGCCATCGACCAGGAGATCGCGGAGCGATCGGGTCCGGTTCGCTTCCGCTGGGTGCGCGGGCACGTCGGCAACCATTTCAACGAGGTGGCCGACACGCTCGCCGGTGCCGCCGCGCGGGAGGCCGCCGCCCGCCCGGGTCCGATCGAGGTGCCCAGGTCGGTGCGGCACGTCGTCAAGCCCGTCGCCGCGCGCGGTACGGACGACACGGAGCTGACGCTGTTCTGATCCGGGCTGCACCACCGGCCGGTGCTCCAGGGCATGTCTCCCACTCCCCATTTCGGCGCACCCGTCGCCCGATCGCCGCCCTGCTGCGTTGTCGTCGGCGCCGATACAACCCCGGTATCGGCTTCTCCTCCGCCTTGCAGGACGACGATTGTTTCGCCAGGTGCATCCGAGAAGGATTAGGAGACACGCCCTAGCGGTAGTAGACCGCCAGCGGGCCGTTGGGCCCGTCGACGCAGGTGACGGGGGTGTCGAACACGCGTGAGAGCGTGTCGTCGACCATGATCTCCTCGGAGGTGCCGAACTCGACGACGCGGCCGTCCTTCACCGCGCAGATCCGGTCCGCGTAGTGCGCCGCGAAGTTGATGTCGTGCAGGACGATGACCACCGTGCGCCCGAGCTCGTCGGCTGCCCTGCGCAGGTGCTGCATCATGAGCACCGAATGCCGCATGTCCAGGTTGTTGAGCGGCTCGTCGAGCAGGACGTAGTCGGTGTCCTGGCACAGCACCATCGCGACGTAGGCGCGCTGACGCTGCCCGCCGGACAGCTGGTCCAGGTACCGGTTCTCCAGCGGGCCGAGGTCGAAGAACTCGATGGAGCGGGTGATGATCTCCTGATCCCGCTGCGTGATCCGCCCCTTCGAGTGCGGGAACCGGCCGAACCCGACGAGCTGGCGCACCGTCAGCCGGGTGACGAAGTGGTTCTCCTGACGCAGAATGGAGACGATCTTGGCCAGGTCCTTCGAGGGGGTCCGCGCGATGTCGTATCCGGCAATCTCGATGGACCCGGAATCGGCGCCGAGCAGTCGGCCGATGATCGTCAGCAGTGTCGACTTGCCTGCTCCGTTGGGGCCGACCAGCGCGGTGATACCCCCGGCCGGAATCTGCAGATCGACCGGACCGATCGACACCTCACTGTTGTAATCCTTACGGACACTCTTGAGTTCGATCACAGTCTGCCCTTTCGGAGGATGACGAAGAGGAACACCGATCCGCCGACGGCCTCGATGATGATGGACACGGCGCCCTCGGTGTAGAAGATGTTCTTCAGGACGAAGTAGGCCCCGGTGAGAACCGTGAATCCCGTGAGCACCGCCACGGGGAACACGTAACGGTGGTCGTAGGTGTTCGCGAACTGGTACGCCAGCGTGGCGACGAGGAAGCCCAGGAAGGTCATGGGGCCGATGAGCGCGGTCGAGACCGCCATGAGGACGGACACGAGGAACAGCACGATCATGATCTCGCGACGATGGTCGAGCCCGAGATTGGTGGTGACGTCCCGGCCCATCGCGACGAGATTGAGTCTGCGTGCACGCCACCACAACGCGACCGCGGCCGCGACGCACAGGGGAATCGCGATCGGCAGGTAGTCGACGTCCGCGTTGGACACCGACCCGAAGAGACGGGCGGTGAGGACGTCGAACTCGCTCGGGGTGAGCAGTCGCTGCATGAAGGTCGAGACGGAGCCGAGTCCGCCACCGAGGACGATGCCGACGAGCAGCATTACCTGCAGGTTGCCGTACTTGCCCGAGAGCAGCCACCCGTAGAGCATCAGCGAGAAGACGACCATCAGGGCGATCTGCAGGATGAACTGCGGGGTGCCCTGGAGCGCAACCACACCGGTGGCGCCGAGGAAGTACACGGCGGCGGTGGAGATCGCCACGTACAGCGACTCGAACCCCATGATCGACGGCGTGATGATCCGGTTGTTCGTCGCGGTCTGGAACGCGACGGTGGCGGTGGCCTGGCACACGACGACGATCGCGATGACGATCAGGCTGGTCGCTCGCATCTCGGTGATCCGCCAGAAGCCGGCGCTGCCGAACGGCATGGGGTTGTCCCACACCAGCGTTCCCGCGGCGAACAGGCACGAGAGGACGGCCAGCGTGGCGAGCAGAATCCAGTAGCGGCGCCGCGACTTCGTATCGGGAAAGGCGTCGGACGTGGAGGCCCCCGCGGGCGCGGTGGCCGCGGTGATGTCGGCGTGCGGGATCGAGGTTTCAAGCATGGCGGCGGCTCCGCAGCAGAAGGGCGATGAACACGACGGCGCCGACCACGCCGAGGATGAGGGACACCGGAATCTCGAACGGCGCGATGATCGTCCGGCCGATGAGATCGCACACCGTCACGATGGCGATGCCCAGCAGGCACACCCACGGCAGATTGCTGCGCAGGTCGTCGCCGCGGAACATCGAGACGATGTTGGGCACGATGAGCCCGATGAACGGCAGGTTCCCCACGACGACCGTCACGACGCCGGTGGCGATCGCGATGAGGCCCGTACCCAGGAGGATGAGGCGGTTGTAGTTCAACCCGACGTTGGTCGCCACGTCCTCACCGAGGCCGGCGACGGTGAAGCGATCGGCGACGACGAAGATCGCGATCGCAACCAGCGCCACGATCCACAGCACCTCGTACTGCCCGCGCAGGATCGAGGTGAAGCTGCCAGCGAACCACACGCCGAGGCTCTGGAGCGTGTCGGTGGCCAGGGCCAGGTAGGTGGTGATGGAGCCGACGACGGCGCCGAGCATGATCCCGACGATCGGCACGATCAGGGACGACGACAGCGCGACCCGGCGCAGGAACAGGAAGAAGATCATCGTTCCGACGAACGCGGCGGCGATGGCGCCGATCATCCGGGGCATGAGACCCGCGTCGGGCACGAGGATCAGCATGAGGATGAGGCCGAGACCGGCCCATTCCGTGGTGCCGGCGGTGGTCGGTTCCACGAATCGGTTCTGGGTGAGCAACTGCATCACCAGTCCGGACATCGCCATCGCGGCACCGGCGAGAACCAGCGCGATGGTGCGGGGGATGCGAGTGATCTCGAACATCTCCCAGCCCTGTTCGCCGCCGAAGATGTCGTAGACCCCCGTGAACAGCGACAGGGTCAGCAGGACGCCGACGCCGAGGATGCCCAGGAGGAGTTTCCAGTCGAACAGGTGCCCTTTGCCGCGGGTGGGAGCTGTCGTAACGCTCATGTGGTGCCGTCGTCTTCCGTAGTGCATTTATGCCTGTGCCCCGCGGGCAGACCCGCGGGGCGTCAGGACGAGACGAGAATCAGGACTTCTGCTGCTCGAGCAGGTCCGCGAGAGCGTTGAAGAACTCCGTGTACGTCTGGATGCTCTCGTTGGTGTACGTGTCGGTGGGCAGGTAGACCACCTTGCCCTCCTTGACCGCGGTGACCGACTTCAGGGCTTCGGTGGTCTCGATGATGTTCGCGGCGGGACGGTAGCCCTCGGTCGCTGCGCCGGTCGCGGTGCCGGCATCACGGTCCATCACGATGATCAGATCCGGGTTGGAAGCCGCGATGGCCTCGACCGAGATGTCGTCGCCCTGGTGGTTGTCGGTTCCTTCCGGAACATCGAGAGCCGGGGTGAGGCCGAAGATGTCGAACATGGGGCCGATGGTGCGGCCGGTGCTCGGCGCGACGTAGCCGATCTCGCCACCCGAGGTGATCAGGCCCATGACCTTCGTGTCGGGGGAGTAGGCGGCCTTCACCCGTGCGATCGAGGCGTCGAATGCGTCGTTGAGGGCCTGCGCCTCGGACTCCTTGCCGAAGATCTCGCCGAGCACGGTAGTGCCGCGCTTGAGCTCGGCGTCGAAGGGCTGGTCGTCGCGCGGGGCGACCTCGACGATTGCGGCGTCCGGTGCCAGCCGCTGGAAGTCCTCGCGGAACTGAGCGAAACGACCGCCGTTGATGATCAGGTCGGGCTCGACGGCGACGATGGCCTCGAGATTCGGCTCGCGGTGGCTGCCCAGGTTGACGATGCTCTCGTCCTGCGTGAAGCCGATGGTGTTGGGCATCAGGCTCACGGCGCCCGCCGAGAGCTTCACACCCCAGGTGTCGAGGGTCTCGAACGTGCTGTTGTCGGTGGCCACGACCGACTTCGGCGGCACGGTCACGGTCTGCTCACCGAAGTTGTCCTCGACCGTGATCGTCGTCGCCGAGGCGGTGTCCTCGGACGAGTCCGTGGTGGAGGTCGAGCAGCCGGCCAGAGCGACTACAGCCAACGCGCCGACAGCGGCGCGCCGATACATGCGGGTGGCTTTCATTCGGTCATCCTCGAATTCTGCTTCAGCGAGCGGCAGGGCGCCGCAGCGGACGGGAGTTTACCCTAGGCTTACCTATCTGTTTGTTCAGGACACTACAAGTAAAAGTTCAACCTTGTATTTTTCCGGGCGCCGTCTCCCCGGTGGGGCGTGCGCGCGGCCGGTTCCCGGCGGATCGGTACGGTCGGGGGATGGACGAAGCGGAACGGATCGGTCGATTCCGGGGCGAACACGGGCTGGCCTCTCTCATCGACGTGCACACCCACTTCATGCCTGCGAACGTGATGGACAAGGTGTGGAAGTACTTCGACGCGGCCGGTCCGCTCGTGGGCCGTCCCTGGCCGATCACCTACCGGCACGACGAGGACGAGCGGGTGGCGACACTGCGGTCGTTCGGCGTCTCCCGGTTCACCTCGATGCTGTATCCGCATCGCCCGGAGATGGCGGCGTGGCTCAACGCGTGGTCCGCGCAGTTCGCCGCCCGTACCCCCGACTGCCTGCACACGGCGACGTTCTATCCGGAGCCGGGTGCCGCGGACTACGTAGCCGCCGCGCTCGCCGACGGCGTCCGGGTGTTCAAGTCGCACATCCAGGTCGGCGACTACGACCCGAACGACCCGCTGCTCGACCAGGTGTGGGGGATGCTCGCCGACTCGGGTGTGCCGACGGTCATCCACTGCGGATCCGGCCCCGCGCCGGGAACCCACACCGGACCGAAACCGATTGTGTCTCTGCTGCAACGGTTCCCGGATCTGTCCCTGATCATCGCGCACATGGGGATGCCCGAGTACGGCGATTTCCTCGACCTCGCGGAGCGGTATCCGCGGGTGTATCTGGATACGACCATGGCGTTCACCGACTTCGCCGAGGAGGACGCCCCCTTCCCGGTGGACGAGCTGCCGCGACTCGGCGAGTTGCGTTCGAAGATTCTGCTGGGCAGCGACTTTCCGAACATCCCGTACGGGTACGTGCACCAGCTCGAATCGCTCGAGCGGGTGGCCCCGGATTCCGCGTGGTTGCGCGCGGTGTGTCACGACAACGCGGCCGCCCTGTTCGACACCGTCTGACGCCGGTCCCGCCCGGTACCGGGGAGCAGTGGTCCCGACCGGGCGCTATTCCCTTTCGCCGCCGCACCCGCTACCGTGCAGGAATCAATTTCAGTGTGGTGGGGAACACAGAAGGCGAGGTGGGGGTGTGACCGTCGTGGATCGGCCCGTCGGGTCGTCGACAGCGCCGAGGCGAGACGGACCCCAGTCGATGATCGCGCGCATGACGTGGATCCTCGACGCGTTCGACAGCCGGACCGCCCAGCTGTCCCTCGAAGACCTGGAGCTGCGTACCGGGCTGCCGCGATCGACCGTGCACCGCATTCTCGACCAGCTCGTCCGGCTCGAGTGGGTCGACCGGGCCCCTCTCGGCTACCGGCTCGGGCGTCGTAGTACACGCACCGACGTCGTACCGGGGCACGATCGGCTCCGCGCCGCGGCGGCACCGGTGTTGCACCGCATGGCGCTGCAGACCGGTAACGTCGCGCACCTGACGGTCCTCGACGGAGCCGACAGCGTCTACCTCGACAAGGTCGGCGGCCGGCTCGCCGCTGCCCTCCCGACCCGCGTCGGCGGTCGTCGGCCGGCCCACGCCAACGCCGGCGGGAAAGCGATACTCGCGTGGCTGCCCGACGAATCCCTGGCCGGTTTGTTCGAGGGCGGGATCCGATCGTGCACGGACCGCACGATCACGGATCCGGATGCTCTGCGCCGCGAACTCGAGCGAATCCGGGAGCGGGGCGGACTGGCGTTCGAGAGCGGTGAAGCGGTGCCGGGTGTCGCGTGTGTCGGTGCCGCGGTACTCGGTACGGACGGTCCGGTCGCGGGCATCTCGCTGTGCGGCGCGGAGCAGGCCGTCGATCCCGACCGGCTCGGTCCGCTCGTGGCCGCGGCGGCCCGGGAGATCACCCGAGCGCTGTATCCGATGTCGGGCGACCCCGCCCGCCGTGCGCGGTTCCGGTAGGTAGCGGGGGCTACCGAAAACGCGCACGAGGGGAGGGGCGGTCAGGCGGTCACGTTGCGACGCAGGACCTTTCCGGTCGCGTTGCGGGGCAGCAGGTCACGAGTGATCCGCCACTGCGAGGGAACCTTGTAGTAGGAGAGGCGCTCGCGGCAGAACTCGCGCAGGTCGTCCTCGCTCGCATCGTGGCCGGCTCGCAGCACCACGACCGCGGCGACCTCCTGGCCCAGATCCTCGTGATCGATACCGATGACCGCGCATTCGTGCACCGCGGGATGTTCTTCGAGGCACTGTTCGACCTCGGTGGGATACACGTTCTCTCCGCCGCGCAGGATCAGATCCGAACGCCGGCCGGCCAAACGCAACCGGCCGTCCTCGACGACGCCGTAGTCGCCGGTGCGCAACCATCCGTCGGACGTGAGGGCGGCGGCGGTCGCCGACTCGTCCTCCCAGTACCCCAGCATCACGAACGGGCTGCGGACACAGATCTCGCCCTCGACACCGTCGGGCACCACCTCCCCGAAGGGATCGCGGATCTCGAGTGCGACGGTCATGATCGGGCGGCCCAATGTGCCTGGGAATGCCTCGAGTTCGGGTGCGGTGGCGACCGCGATGGCGGTGCTGCACTCGGTCAGGCCGTAGCTGTCCACCAGTGCCTGCTGCGCGAACGGGAACTTCGCGCGGAGTCGCTGCTTGAACTCCGGCGACGACGGCGCCGACGCCAGCGCGAACGCGGTCAGCGACGACAGGTCGTAACGGTCGGTGTCCTGGTGTTCGAGCATGCGCGCGGCCATCGTCGGAACCGCGCCCCAGTTGGTGACCCGTTCGCGTTCGATCAGGCCGAAGACCTTGTCGACGTCGAACCCGCCCTCGGTCATGATCACGGCGCTGCCCGTCGCCAGCCGCGGGACCGCGAGATTGTGCAGGCTCGCGATGTGGAACAGCGGGGACGTCAGCAGGTAGCGGCTGTCGCTCGGCACGGCGTCGTCGTAGGTGCGCCCGTACATGTGCGCGACCAGCGCGTCGGAGAACCGGTGGTAGTCGACGACGGCCAGCAGATTCCGCTGCGAGTGCACGGCACCCTTGGGACGTCCGCTCGTGCCGCTGGTGAACAGGATGACCGCCGGGTCGTCCTCGTCCACGTCGGCCGTGGGCAGTTCCGCGCCGGCGCCGTCGGCCACGATGCGCGGCAGGTCGTCCTCGACGGTGAGCAACGTGAATCCGGACAGTCCCGAATTGGCAAGCAGTGCAGTGCGTTTGGCGTCGGCGACGATCACCTTCGGTCGTACCAGGCCGACGCCGTACTCGATCTCCTTCGGCGTCCACCACGAGTTGAGACCGACCGCGATCGCGCCCAGGCACTGTGCCGCCCAGAACGTGACGACCCACTCGGGCGAGTTCGCGGCGAGGATCCCGACCCGGTCACCCTTGCCGACGCCGTGGTCCTCGCGCAGTACGGTGGCCACGGCGGCGACCGCATCGGCGTGCTCGGCGAAGGACAGGCGGCGGTCCGCGGTGACGAGATAGTCGCGGTCGCCCCAGGCCTTCGATGCGGCAACAAGGTCGCCGACCCGACGGTCGCGGTTGCGCACCACGGGAATTCGATTGCCGCGCACATCCTCCGGGGCGATCTCGAAGCGACCTCCCGGCCCGGTGAGTGTCGCGACGACCTGCTGAACCATCTGCTGCAGATCTGCTGGTGCTGACATGGACGTGCCCTTCCGACGAGTACCTGCCCCGGTTGCCGGCTGACAACATCTCATCGGAACCGGTACGAAATGTGGCTTGTACCACTGAACGGGAGTGCATGCGACGGCGCGTGAACAGGCAACGAGGCCCGCCCCCCGGGGAATCGGGAGCGGGCCTCGCGATGGACCTGCCGTCAGTTGGCGGCTGCGGCCAGACCGCTTTCGATATCGGCGAGGATGTCGTCGATGTGCTCGATGCCGACCGCCAGACGCACCAGGCCGGGCGTAACACCCGCGGCGAGCTGCTCCTCGGCCGTGAGCTGCGAATGCGTCGTCGACGCGGGGTGGATGACCAGCGAACGGACGTCACCGATGTTGGCGACGTGGCTGTGCAGCGTCAGGGCGTCGACGAACTTCTTGCCGGCGTCGACACCGCCCGCGAGTTCGAACACGACGATCGCGCCGGTGCCGCGCGGTGCGAGCTGCTTGCCGCGCTCGAACCACGGGGACGACGGCAGACCGGCATACGACACCGACTCGACCTCCGGCCGGGCCTCGAGGAACTCGGCGACGCGCTGGGCGTTGGCGACGTGCCGCTCGACGCGCAGCGACAGGGTCTCGAGGCCCTGGGCGATCAGGAACGCGTTGAACGGTGCGACGGCGGAACCGAGGTCGCGCAGCAGCTGGACGCGGGCCTTGAGTGCGTAGGCCGGCGCGCCGAGGTCGGCGAAGACGACGCCGTGGTAGCTCGGATCGGGCGTGGTGAAGTTGGTGTGACGTCCCTGCGTCCAGTCGAACTTGCCGCCGTCGACGATCACACCGGCGATCGCGGTGCCGTGGCCGCCGAGGTACTTGGTGGCCGAGTGCACGACGATGTCGGCGCCGTGCTCGAGCGGACGCAGCAGGTAGGGGGTGGCGACCGTGTTGTCGACGATCAGCGGCAGGCCGTTGTCGTGCGCGACCCCCGAGATGCCGGGGATGTCGAGGATGTGGTTCTTCGGGTTCGCGATGGTCTCGCCGTAGAACGCCTTGGTGTTCGGGCGGATCGCCGCGGCCCACTGCTCGAGGTCGTCGGGATCCTCGACGAAGGTGACCTCGATGCCGAGCTTCGGCAGCGTGTAGTGCAGCAGGTTGTAGGTGCCGCCGTACAGGTAGGGGCTGGCGACGATGTGGTCGCCTGCCTCGGCGAGGTTGAGGATCGCGAAGGTCTCGGCGGCCTGGCCGGACGACAGCAGCAGCGCCGCGACGCCACCCTCGAGCGCGGCGATGCGCTGCTCCACCGCGTCCTGGGTGGGGTTCATGATGCGCGTGTAGATGTTGCCGGGCTCGGCGAGACCGAACAGTGCGGCAGCGTGATCGGTGCTGTCGAAGGTGTAGCTGGTGGTCTGGTAGATCGGCAGGGCGCGGGCCTTGGTGTCGCCACCGGCGGGCTGGCCGACGTGGATCTGCTTGGTTTCGAAACTCCAGCTCGCCGTGGGATCGACGGCGTCGGGGGTGGTCTCGCTCATCGGTGCTGCTCCGTACTACTCGATATTTCTGGGATTTCGGGGAAGGAACTCGGTGGTGTTCCGGCACGCCGCCGCGTTCGGGCAGACGGCTGCGGCCGACTCGTCGGCCGGCGCGGACACCACGCTGGGGAGGATCGGGCGGGGACGCTCAGCGACCCGAACACCCGCACATACACATGTACTGCGCACGACGACGCATCGACAGGCGACCCGTCGACCATGCTCGTGTGTTGCTCACGGACCCGACAATAACCCGTGAACCTGATCCCGACCACTGTTCTCGCCGGTCTTCGCGGGCGCGTCGCGTCGGCCCGGCGGGCGCGGATCAGGCAGTTTCGAGGACTGTGCGGACCGGCGTCGCGTTGCGGGTCAGGTCGAGCACCGGGCAGTGTGCGTCGACCGCTTCCTGCAGTTCCAGGTACCGTTCCCGCGATTCCGGTCCGGTGAGGGTCACGACGACGCGGACCTCGCCGAATCCCGCACGGACGGAGTCGTCGAAGCCGAAGAAGCCGCGCACGTCCAGATCGCCCTCGGCGCGGGCGCTGATTCCGTCGACGGTGATGCCGAGCTTGTCGGCCCATACCCGGTACGTCACGACCTGGCAGGACAACAGCGAGGCGAGGTAGTACTCGACGGGGTTCGGGGCGGTGTTCTCGCCGCCGAGCGCCGGGGGTTCGTCGACCTCGACCTCGAACCGGCCGAGGGCCACGGTGCTCGCGACCGCGGAATGGGCTCGGGCCTCGGCGCGGAACACGACCGCGGCCTTGGCCGGGTCCTCGCTCACGGCGTCGTGGTTGGCCGCGACGACGGCCTGCAGGTGGGAGACGGGTGCAGTGGTCATGGGGGTCCTTCGAAGCGTGAATCCGGTTGGAACATCGCGACGGAACCATATTTCCGACCAATACGCTAGGTAATTGCGCGGACGAATTTGCGCTGCCGGAAGGTTGGGGTGCCACCGACGCGCCTCGCGCCGAGCGTACGGATCGACGCTCGGCGCGAGAGTTGCGAATATGGGTGAATCTGTTTGCTCGGCAGTGTGTTTCGGATCCGCCTCCGGGGTCAGAGCAGGTGGACCTTCTTGTACAGGATCTTCGACGGTCCACCGATCAGCCCGACGCCGTCGAGGAACGTCATGAGCTTCGCGCCGGACTTGCGGACCCGGTCGTGGTAGTGCGTGTTGGCCTTCGCCTCGGCCACCGCGCGGTCGCGGTCCAGCCCGGCGTTGGCGTAGACCTCTTCGCGGATCATGCTCTTGACCACGAAGTAGACCGTTACGGCCGTATTGATCCGCTCGATCTGCAGGCGCAGCTTGCTCGCGCCGGTCAGTCGCCGTGCGACCTCCTCGCGGGCGAACCGGATGTGCCGGGCCTCTTCGAGGACGTGGATCTTGCTGACCGTACGGGTGACCGGTTGCACGCGTTCGTCGCGCATGAAGTCGCGCTGCATCATGTCGAGGATCTCCTCGGCTGCCATGACGCTGGCGTAGGCGTTCGCGCCGCGGAAGAAACCACCCCACAGCCGGCCGAGGCGGTGGATGTACGGCGCGGGTCCGTAGCCGGGCATGCCGAGGCGCTCGCCGGCACGGGCGAACATCACCGAGTGGCGGCACTCGTCGGCCACCTCGGTGAGCGCGAACTGCACGTGACGCGAGTGCTTGTTGCGGTTGTACACGTCGCGCAGAAGCATCTGCATGAGCAGGATCTCGAACCACAGGCCGACGCTGGAGACGCTCGCGGCCTCGTGCTTGGTCAGTTCGATGCGCTGTTCTTCGGTCATCTCGTCCCACAGGGCGGTGCCGTACAGCGTGCTCCACTCGGGGGTCATGCCGTACTTGTCGGCGGGGATGGGTGCCTCCCAGTCGACCTCGATCATCGGGTCGTACGACTTCCGGGCGACCGATGCGAGCAGGCGCCGAGCCGTGTCCTCGCGGTCCGACAGGGCCACGTTCGGCACGAATCCCCTGGTGGTGGCGGTATCGGCAACATCCTGGGAGTGCGTGAGCGATGCGGTCATGTCTCCACCTTTAGTGTGACGGACAGTAACTGTTAACCCGAGGCTACAGTCAGTGTCCTCACGGCACAATGGGTGAAGTGCAGTCGAGCGGCCCCGGGCCGCTGCAGCGGGCTCGCCGACGCGCATGCACAATCGACAGACCCGAAGTATCTGGAGGTACATCGCCATGTGTTATCCCGTGACCTGCCCGGTGTGTGGCAAGACCGGCTGGGAAGGATGCGGCCAGCACGTCGACGACGTGATGCGCGACGTCCCGGCCGCCGAGCGGTGCACGTGTGCCGACCAGGCAGGCGCGGGACGCTGACGCCGGCGCCGCGAACCGGGTTCAGCGCGGTTCGCGGACCTTCGTGACCCGGGAGCGGCCCGGGGAGAGGAACGCCGCGACCACGGCGCCGATCGCGAGGATCACCGCGATCGTCCACGACGCCTGCTGCATGCCGGCGAGGAACGCCGACCGGGCCAGGTCGGCGAGTTCCTCCCCGCGCGGTCCCGCGGCCTCCGCAACCTTCAGTGCCGACGCCAGTGAATCCGAGACGGCGGTACTGGCGGCCGGGTCCGGAATCGCGGCCGCGACCGGTTCGATCTTCCGTCCGTACATCGCGGCGAGCATGCTGCCCGCGACCGCCACGCCGATCGCCGCGCCGAGCTCGCGGGTGGCGTCGTTGACCGCGGACGCCACTCCCTGCTTGTCGTCGGGCGTGCTCGACACGATCGCGTGTGTCGCCGGCGCCGAGACCATGCCCAGGCCGACGCCCGGCAGTAACAGGGCCACGTTGATGAGAACGGTCGACGAGTGCGGATCGAGTTCCCCGATCAGCACGAACGCGCCCGTGAGGACGGCGAGGCCGCCGGTGAAGAGGAAACGCAGCCCGACTCGCGGGACGAGCGGTGGGATGAGCACCGACACCGTCATCACCAGCAGGATGAGCGGGATCAACTGGATCGACGAGCCGAGCGGCGAGTAGCCGAGTACCAGCTGCAGGTACTGCACGACGATGAAGAAGACGCCGAACATCGCGACGAACTGGAACAGCAGTGTCAGTGCCCCGGAACCGAATGCGCGGTCGGTGAACAACCGGACGTCGAGCAGGGGAGCGGGCGTCCGCAGTTCGGTGAGCACGAAACCCGTTGCGGCAGCGAGACCCAGGATGATGCAGGCGAGGACCATCGCGTCGGTCCAGCCGCGGTGCGGTCCCTCCATGAGCCCGAACACGAACAGTCCCACCGCGATGATCGACAGCGCACTGCCGACCAGGTCCGGTGGGAAGTGTTCGTGGGCCCGCGACGACGCGATCGTCAGCGACGCCACGAGCAGCACCACGGCGGCCCCCGCGAAGCTCACGAAAATCATGATCCACGAGCTGTATTCGAGGATGACGCCGGAAACGAGCAGGCCGGCGATGCATCCCGCGCCCGCGGTACCGGCCCAGACGCCGACCGCCCGTGCGCGCCGCTCCTCCGGGAATCCGGCGGTGATCACCGACAGGGTCGCGGGCATGACCAGGGCCGCACCCAGTCCGGCGAGGCCGCGCGCGGCGATGATCCATGTCGGACTGTCGAGCACGAGGGGCAATGCCGACGACACGGCGACGACCGCCAGGCCCGCGACCAGCACGCCGCGGCGGCCGTAGCGGTCGCCGAGAGCGCCGGCCGGCAGCAGGAACGCCGCGAGCACGAGCGTGTAGCTGTCCACGATCCAGGTCAGCTGGCTCTGGGTCGCACCGATGTCGACGGCGATGTCGGGCAACGCCATGTTCAGCGACGCCATCGCCGCGACGACGAGGGCCACGGCCGCGCAGGCGACGATCAGCAACCACCACTGCGCCCGCGTCAGGCGTGACGGGGGTTCGAGTGTTGCGGTGGTGCTGGTCGAGCTTTTTTCCGATGTTTCGGACACGAGCCGGCCTTCCCGGAGCGGGGTCACGAAGAAACGAGACTGTTGGTATCGTAACCGAACCGTCGGTATCACAGGCAAGGGCGAAACCGAACGGATACAACTGTGGACGTGAGTACCCAGCCCCTGCCCGTCCCCCACGACGACGGTCCCGACCCCGCTGCCGGAGGACGCGGCGACGAGGACCCCCGCAAGGCGAGGTCGCGGGCACGGCTGCTCGACGCCGCGACCGCACTGCTCGCGAAGGGCGGAGCGGAAGCGGTCACCATCGACGCGGTGACCGGACTGGCGCGCGTCGCGCGGGCCACCCTCTACCGGCATTTCGCCAACGGCGAGGAACTCGTCGCGGCGGCCTTCGCGCGAATGCTGCCCCCGATCCCGCCCGTGCCGGACGGTGACCTGCGCGATCAGCTGGTGGCGCTGGTCGTCGCGCAGGCCCGGATCCTCGACGAGATCCCGATCCCGCTGACGGCGATGTGCTGGATGGGACTCGGACCGGGGCTCGGGGACTACTCGAGCGCCGAGGCGCTGAGCCACGACCGCCCGGAACTGCTCTCGTTGCGCGAGCGTCTCGTCGAGCGGTACCGCGAGGCGTTCGACCGCGTCTTCGTCACTCCGACCGCGCGGGAACAGCTCGGCGACTTCGACTACGACCTCGCGCTCGCGCAGCTGATCGGGCCTGTCGTGTTCACGAAACTCGCGACCCTGCCGTCGCTCGATCACGCGGCGTGCGAGCGCATCGTCGACGACTTCCTAGCCGCGCGGGGATGCCGCCCGGTCAGGAACGGGCCGCGCGCAGTACCGAGGGCCGCAACCGATGAAAGTCCTTGACGCGCAGGTTCCGGATCGAACGCACCTCGAACTCGTCGGACGAGTGGAGCCGGTCGGCCAGTGCCGAATCGACGAGGATCGTGCCGGGACGGGCCACACCGGTCAAGCGCGCCGCGATGTTGACGACCGAGCCGAACAGGTCGCCGAACCGTGCCAGGGCCGGACCCCACGCCAGTCCGACCCGTAGATCCGGGGCGTCCGGTCGTGCCCCGAACGACTCCTGCAGGGCCAGCGCGATCCGGGCTCCGTCGACCGGATCCTCCGCTGCGAACATCACCTCGTCGCCGACGGTCTTGATCACCCATCCGTGGCCTTGTGCGATGACGGTGGTGACCGCGGACTCGAATTCCTCGAGCAGGTCGCTGAGTTCGTCGGCTTCGATGCGGCTCGTCAGGCGCGTGTAGCCGACCATGTCGGCGAAACCCACGACGAGATCGCGGCTCGTCGCTTCCTCGCGGGCCCGCACGATGTTGCGTTCGGTCGTCGCGACCAGGTGGCGGCGCCACACGAACATCTGGGTTTCCTCGACGAGTTGCAGGATGTCGCGCAGCAGGGTGCCGACGAATTCGTCGATCTCCGCGGGTGCCGGGGCGGTTCCCGCATAGGCCGTGTCGAGCCGGTCGAGGAGATGGGTGTTGAGCAGCGAGACCTGCCATTCGGCGAGGCGGGACATCGACTGGCCGAGCGACCGCGCGGCGGGCACCTCCATGTCGGGGGAGACCGCGCCGCTGGAGACGAGCGCCGAGATGTTCCGCAGTGCCTGCACGTCCCCGTCGGTGAACATCACCGCACCCGGATCCGGGTCGACGGCGAAACCCAATGCCTGCCAAAGGCGTTGGGCCCGCTCGGTCGAAACCCCGGCGAGTTCCGCGGCCTGTCGCTGGGTGTAGCGGCGGTCGCCTCCGAGCAGGGAACGTTCGAACGCGCGCTGCACCCCGGTCAGCAACTCCGGGTCGAGCGACGTCGCCGCCTCCGACACCGCCGAACCGCGGTCGTCCGACTGCCGATCCGAAGCCTCCACGCCTGCCCTCCTCACCGCCGCCGGCGTGATCGACCACCTGCTCGGCGAACACCCACCGTTCACGCCGCGGACGCGACGTGACCTTCGAAGAGTCGCACATGGGCATGTCGTACCTGTGTGCGACAGTGTTCGCGATCCACCCACCCCGGGACCGAATCACCCGAATCCAGGAAGGACGTGGCATGCCGCCCCGCAGACGAGCCGGAGCAGACCACCTCAGCGACGAACAGCTTGCCGAGCTGACCACCGCACTTGCTGAGGACCGGCGCGCGACCGTCTATCTCATCGAGGGTATTCCGAGTTTGGGCATCGAGCCGGGGACGTCGGCGAAGGTCATCGGTATCGACGGGCGCACCGTCACGGTCCGGCCCAAGGGCGTCAACGACGAGCTGCCCTTCGAATACGA
>NZ_JBMBTE010000013.1:0-73839 GCF_048897285.1 Rhodococcus sp. O3 | reverse complement strand
CCGCATCGAATTCGACACCTAAGCCCGCCTCGAACGCGGCGCCTAAGCCCGCGACGAAGGAGACCGCCGTGCCCACACCCCCCTCGCAGCCCGCCGAGCCCGCCCCGAAGCCGAAGACCGCGGCCCGCAGGCCGAAGAAGCAGCCCGGCGTCAGCATCACGATCACGATCGAGCCGGACAGCGAATGGACGGTGGCGGTGGCGCACGGGACGCGACGGGTCGGAAAGCCCACGCCGGTCGGTCCCGACGCGGTCGAACGGGCCGTGCGGGAACTGGGTGACGAGGCCGCGCTCGAGGCCGTGCAGTCGGTGATCGACGAGGCGCGTCAGGCCGCCGAGGAGCGGGTCGCTCTGCTCAGCGCTCAATTGGAGGAAGCCAAAAAAGCTCTGGAGAGCCTCGGAGCGACCGGCATCCAGATAGGCTGACTCGCTGACGCGGCCTGTCGTGGCCGGGCGGGAGGGGCCTTATGTTCAAGAAGTTGACGATGGCGTTCGCGGCAACGATTGCGCTGGTCGCCGGAGGTGCCGGGGTTGCGACGGCGGTGCCCGGGGGAGTACCGCTCGGCGGCGGGTCCGGCATCACTCTCGGTGACGGGACCACCGACATCTTCGACTGCACCCTGACCACGATCGGTTACGACGCTGCCGGTCGCCTGGTCGGATTCACCGCGGCCCACTGCGGCGGCCCGGGCGCGACGGTCAAGTCCGAGCGCAACATGGGCGCAGGTGTCCTCGGCCGCGTCGTGGCCGGCAACGAGGCGCTCGATTACGCAGTGATCCAGTTCGATCCGGGCAGGGTCGACCCGGTGAATCGGGTCGGGAACGTGACGATCACCGGCGTGGGTGCGCCGCCGCAGTTCCCGAACCTGGCCTGCAAGGAGGGCCGCACCACCGGCAACACCTGCGGTCTCGTGTGGGGTGACGTGTTCGAGTCGCAGGAAACATGGACCCAGGTCTGCGTCGTCGAGGGCGACTCCGGGGCGCCGTTGGTCGTCGGCACGACCCTCGTCGCGATGGTCAATGCCTACCTGGCTGCGCCGTGCATCGGCCCGGAGGTCGGCACCAACATGAGCGCGATCCTGGCGGACGTGAACGCGCGCGGCGGTGCCGGTAGCGGCTTCCGTCCCATTTGATTCCCGTGCCCGTGCGTGGTTTCGGTAGCTGCTACCGAAACCACGCACGAGGCGTCAGACGCACACGGCGCCGATCGACGCCGACCCGACCAGCTTCGTGTACTTCGCGAGGACCCCGCGGGTGTACCTGGGCGGCAGCGGCTCCCAGCCGGTCCGGCGCTGCTCGAGTTCCGCGTCGTCGACGAGAAGATCGAGGGTGCCGTTCGCGACGTCGAGCCGGATCCGGTCGCCGTCGCGGACGAACGCGATCGGGCCCCCGTCGACGGCTTCCGGCGCGACGTGCCCGACACACAAGCCGGTGGTGCCACCGGAGAACCGGCCGTCGGTGAGCAGTAGGACGTCCTTGCCCAGGCCCGCGCCCTTGATGGCCCCGGTGATGGCGAGCATTTCCCGCATCCCGGGCCCGCCTTTCGGGCCTTCGTAGCGGATGACCACCACGTCACCAGCGGTGATGGTGCCGTCCTCGAGGGCGTCCATCGCGGCCCGTTCACGTTCGAAGACGCGCGCGGTGCCCTCGAACACCGATTCGTCGAATCCCGCGGACTTGACCACCGCGCCCTCCGGGGCGAGCGTGCCCCGCAGGATCGTGATGCCGCCGGTCGGATGAATCGGGTTGCCGAGTGCACGCAGCACCTTGCCGTCCGGGTCGGGGGGCGCGATGTCGGCGAGATTCTCGGCGACGGTGCGTCCGGTGACGGTCAGGCAATCGCCGTGCAGCAGACCGGCGTCGAGCAGGGCCTTCATGACCACCGGCACACCGCCGATGTGGTCGACGTCCTTCATGACATGGGCCCCGAACGGTTTGACGTCGGCGAGGTGGGGGACCCGCGCTCCCACGCGGACGAAGTCGTCGAGTGTCAGTTGCACGTCGGCTTCGTGCGCGATCGCCAGCAGATGCAGGACCGCGTTCGTCGAACCCCCGAATGCCATCACGACCGCGATGGCGTTCTCGAACGCCTCCTTGGTGAGGATGTCGGCGGTGGTGATCCCGCGGCGCAGCAGGTCCACGACGGCCTGTCCGCTGCGACGCGCGAAGCCGTCGCGTCGCCGGTCCGTGGCGGGTGGCGACGCGCTGCCGGGCAGTGACATGCCGAGTGCTTCGGCGGCGCTGGCCATCGTGTTCGCGGTGTACATCCCGCCGCACGCGCCTTCGCCGGGGCAGATCGCCCGTTCGATGGCGTCGAGGTCGTCGCGGGACATCAGCCCGCGCGCGCACGCGCCGACCGCCTCGAACGCGTCGATGATCGTGACGTCGCGTTCGGTGCCGTCGGACAGCTTCGCCGTGCCGGGCAGGATCGACCCGGCGTAGAGGAACACGCCGGCCAGGTTCAGCCGTGCCGCGGCCATGAGCATCCCGGGCAGCGACTTGTCGCATCCGGCGAGCAGCACCGATCCGTCGAGCCGCTCGGCCTGCATCACCGTCTCGACGCTGTCGGCGATCACCTCGCGGGAGACCAGCGAGAAGTGCATACCCTCGTGTCCCATGGAGATGCCGTCGGAGACGGAGATTGTCCCGAATTCCAGCGGATAGCCTCCGGCCGCGTGCACCCCGTCCTTGACGGCCCGGGCCAGCCGTTCCAGCGACAGGTTGCACGGGGTGATCTCGTTCCACGACGACGCGACTCCGATCTGCGGCTTGTCCCAGTCGTCGTCGCCCATGCCGACCGCGCGGAGCATGCCGCGGGAGGCGGCCTTCTCGAGACCGTCGGTGACGTCGCGGCTGCGGGGTTTGATGTCGGGGGCGCCTTCGGTCATGACGTGTCTCCTCGTGGGTCGCGGCCGGTCAGGGCGAGCAATCGGTCCTGCAGCGGTGCGTCGTCCGGGACCGGCACCGGGTCGGCGAACAGGCCGCTCGCCGCGAGCATGTCCTTCTGGGGGTGCAGGTCCGCCCACACCGCCGCCACCAGGTCCGGGTCGAGGCGATCGTCGCCCCCGACGCCGCGGGCGAGATCCCAGGTGTGGATCGCGATGTCCGCGACCTGCTGTTTCAGATAGTCGTGGCAGGGCACGACACCGTACGACAGGTGCACGGGAGCGTCCGGGGCGGTGGCGGCCCATGCGGTGGTCGCGGATTCGGCGTAGCGGGACCATGCGGCGCGCAGGTCGTCACCGATGGGCGCGAGAGAGGCTTCGGCTTCCGCGATGGTCATGCCCGACAACAACGGCGGGATCCACCGCTGTTCGTCGACCATGTGCTCGACCAGTTGGGCGATGTCCCACTCGGTGTCCGGTGTGGGGGCCTTCCAGTCGGTCACCTGTGCGAGCCGCTCGGTGAATCCGCGGGCCGCCGTGCGCTGCAATTCGAGCCAGTCGACTGCCATGGATTCAGCGTAGGTCCGACCGTGTTGGGATCATCGCGATTTCAAGTCCTGCCGGCGTCGGGGATTTCGGGAAGGATCGAAAGACGGATACGTGCCCGGGCTCGGTTTGCCCGGGAACCGAGGAATCACGAGGAGAGTTCATGCCCGTCCCCACCGTCGAACTGGCCCCCGGCCTGACCGTCAGCGCGCAGGGCTACGGCGCCATGTCGGTCGCCCCCGTCTACGGCGGGACCGATCCCGACGAGGCGCTGGCGACCCTGCACCACGCCGTGGACCTGGGCGTGACGTTCATCGACACCGCCAACGTCTACGGCGACGGACTCAGCGAGACCGTGGTCGGCAAGCTGCTGAAGGACCGCCGCGACGAGGTGCAGCTGGCCACCAAGTTCGGGCTGGTCGGCGCGCTGGGCGGCAGTACTCCCGCCGGCAACCGCCGCATCAACGGTCGTCCCGAGTACGCCCGGCAGGCGATCGACGAGTCGCTGCAGCGGCTGGGTGTCGACAGCGTCGACCTGTACTACCTGCACCGCGTCGACCCCGAGGTCCCGATCGAGGAGACGGTCGGCGCGCTGGCCGAACTGGTCCGCGCCGGCAAGATCCGGAACATCGGACTGTCGGAGGCGACCGGCGACGAACTGCGCCGCGCGCACGCCGTCCATCCGATCGCGGCAATCCAGTCCGAGTGGAGCATCGTCTCGCGTGACGTCGAGAAGTACGTGGTGCCGACCGCCGCGGAACTCGGCATCGGGTTCGTGCCGTACTCGCCGGTGAGCCGCGGTCTGCTGACCGATGCGTTCGACGCGACGCAGGTCGAGGAGAAGGACCTGCGTCGCCGGTTCCCGCGTTTCGCGGAGGACGCACTGCCCGGGAACCTGAAGGTGCGCGGTGAGGTCCGGGCGGTCGCGGACGAGCTCGACGCGACCATCGCGCAGGTGGCGCTCGCGTGGCTCGACGACAAGGCCCGCACGTTCGGGCTGCCGTCGGTGTCGATCCCGGGCACGCGCTTCGCCGAGCGGGTCACCGAGAACGTCGGGGCGCTGGACCTGACTCTCGACCGGGAGCAGGTTACTCGCCTGGACGCGCTGGCGGATCTTGTGGTCGGGGAGCGGGCCGCAGACCCGACCTGGGTATCCCTCGGCCGCGAGTAGTACCGGAAAGTAACCTGTCTGGACGCGTTAAGGTCTAGACATCATGAAGCGCGTGTGGCTGGTCTGGGGCATCGGAGTCTTCGCCTACGTCGTCGCAGTCCTGCACCGCACGGCCTTCGGTGTCTCCGGTCTGGCGGCGACCGAACGATTCGAGGTTTCCCCGGCCGTCCTGTCCGGGTTCGTCGTCCTGCAGATCGTCGTCTACGCCGGCATGCAGATCCCGGCCGGGGTGCTGCTCGACCGGTTCGGCTCCCGCACGATGATCGCGACCGGCGCCGCGGTCATGGCGGTCGCGCAACTCGTCCTCGCGACCACCGAATCGCTTCCCGTCGCCTACGCGGCCCGGGTGTTCGTCGGCGCCGGTGACGCGCTGACGTTCATCTCGGTGTTGCGGCTGGTCCCGGTGTGGTTCGAGCCGCGGCGGGTACCGCTGGTGTCCCAGCTGACCGGCATCCTCGGGCAGCTGGGGCAGGTGCTCTCCGCGGTGCCGTTCGTCCTGATCCTGTCCGGCGCCGGCTGGACGGCCGCGTACGGAAGCGCCGCGGCGCTCGGCGTGCTCGCGTGTGTGCTGGTCGTCGCGATCGTGCGTGACGCACCGCCCGGCGTCGAGGTCCGTTCGGAACCGGCCGGCCTGCGCGCGGTCGGTGGGCAGATCGCCGTCGTGTGGAAGCGCCCGGGCACCCGGCTCGGGTTCTTCACGCACATGGGCACCCAGTTCTCGGTCACGACGTTCGCGCTGATGTGGGGCATCCCGTACCTGCAATCCGCACAGGGCCTGTCCGCCGCGGCGGCCGGGTCGCTGCTCACCGTGTCGGTGGCGACCGCCATCCTCGCCGGACCGATCCTCGGCGTGCTGTCGGGGCGGTTCCCGAACCACCGGTCCTGGCTGGTGCTCGGCAGCGTGCTCGCCAGCGTCACCATGTGGTCGGTGGTGCTGGCGCTGCCGAGCCCCGCCCCGGTGTGGCTGCTGGTGCTGCTGATCATCGTCATCTCCGTCGGCGGCCCCGGCTCGATGATCGGCTTCGACTACGCCCGCGCCTTCAACCCGAGCACGGCGCTGGGCACCGCCAACGGCATCGTGAACATCGGCGGCTTCCTCGCGACGCTCATCGTCGTGCAGGTCATGGGCATCGTGCTCGAGCGGCTCGGCGGATACACCTTCGATTCGTTCCGCGTGGCCTGGCTGGCGCAGTACCCGATCTGGGCAATCGCGATCACCGGCATCCTGATCTCGCGCGGCAAGGCCCGCCGCGTCGCGGGGGTGTCACCCCGCACGCTTCGGCAGGTGTTGTTCGACCGTTCCGGCAGCCGTCGCAGAAAGCTGGCAGACTCGGACGAGAGCACGTTCGAGGAGGATTGACAGTGACAGCGGCGGTGGGCGACACGGATCACGGCGATCTGGTCGCTCTGCAGGATCCCGTGATCGACCCGATTTCCGAACATGAGCGTCTCCCGGTCGAGCTGCAGCGCGATATCCAGCGGTTCCTCATGGTGTACAAGTTCGGCATCGACGAGATGATGACGAAGATCAACATCCTGCGCGACGAGTTCTCGTACATCCACGACTACAACCCGATCGAGCACGTCAAATCGCGGCTCAAGTCCCCCGACTCGATCCTGCAGAAGGCTCGGCGCAAGGGCGTGCCGCGAAATCTCGAAGCCATTCGCGAGCACATCCGCGACATTGCGGGTATCCGCATCACGTGCAGTTTCACCTCCGATGTCTATCGGATCATGGAGATGATCACCCGGCAGGGCGACGTGGGTGTGGTCGAGATCGAGGACTACATCGAGCATCCCAAACCCAACGGCTACCGCAGTGTGCACGTGATCGTCGAGATCCCGGTGTTCATGTCCGACCGCGTCGAATCCGTGTACGTCGAACTGCAGATCCGCACGGTCGCAATGGATTTCTGGGCGAGTCTCGAGCACAAGATCTACTACAAGCACGACCGTGCCGTTCCCGACGAGCTGCGCGATGAACTGCGTCTCGCGGCCGACACCGCGCGCGACCTCGACCTGCGCATGGAGTCGCTGCACGAACGCGTCCACGGAACATTCTGATCGAAATCCGCACGGCCGGAAGACATCCGCGCGCTGCCGACATCGCGCTGCTGTCTTTCCCCTCGGCGGCTCCGGGTGACGAATACAGAAACGCCCCCGCGGTTCCGGACGGAACCGCGGGGGCGTCTGAGCTCAGGACCTACTTGTAGCTGTAGAAGCCCTCGCCGGTCTTGCGGCCGAGACGACCGGCGTCGACCATGCGACGCAGCATCGCCGGCGGCGCGAGGTGCGGCTCGGCGAACTCGTCGTACAGCGCCTGTGCCGCGTTGAGCGCGACATCGAGGCCGACGGTGTCGAGCAGCGTGAGCGGGCCCATCGGGTAGCCGCAGCCACCCTTCATCGCGGCGTCGATGTCTTCCTTCGTCGCGTAGCCCGACTCGAGCATCCGCACCGCCTGGCACAGGTACGGGATGAGAAGGGCGTTGACGATGAAGCCGGCGCGGTCGCCCGCACGGACCGCCGTCTTGCCGAGGGTGTCCTTGACGTAGTCGTAGACGACGTTCGCGGCCTCTTCGTCGGTGGTGAGAGCCGAGATGACCTCGACCAGCGGCATCACCGGCACCGGGTTGAAGAAGTGGACGCCGACGACCTGGCCGGGACGCTTCGTCGCCTGGGCCATCTTGATGACCGCGAGCGACGACGTGTTGGTCGCCAGGATGGCGCCCGGCTTCACGACCGCGTCGAGCTTGGCGAAGATGTCGGCCTTCAGGGATTCGATCTCGGGTGCGGCCTCGATGACCAGGTCGCGGTCGGCGAGATCGGCCATGTCGGTGGTGACGCGGACCCGCGCGACGGCGGCGTCGGCGTCCTCCTGGCTGATCTTGCCGCGGGCGACACCCTTGTTGATCGAAGTGGTGACGCGGTCGAGGGCCTTGGCGGCGAACTCTTCGCTCGTTTCGAGCACGATCACGTCACTGCCGGCCTTGGCGCACACCTCTGCGATGCCGGCGCCCATCGTGCCGCCGCCGACCACGCCTACCAGTTCAATTGCCACGAAATACTCCTCGGAGACGAAAGTTTGTCCAGACGAAAGTACTGCGGCAGGTTCAGCGGAGCAGCGCGCGGGACATGACGACGCGCTGGATCTGGTTGGTGCCCTCGTAGATCTGGGTGATCTTGGCGTCGCGCATCATGCGCTCGACGGGGAAGTCGGTGGTGTAGCCGGCGCCGCCGAACAGCTGCACGGCGTCGGTGGTGACCTCCATGGCGACGTCCGAGGCGAAGCACTTCGCGGCGGCGGAGATGAAGCCGAGGTTGCCCTCGCCGCGCTCGGCGCGAGCTGCGGAGGTGTAGACCATCAGCCGGGCGGCCTCGACCTTCATGGCCATGTCGGCGAGCATGAACTGCACGCCCTGGTTGTCGGCGATCGGCCGGCCGAACTGCTTGCGCTCCTTGACGTAGGCGAGCGCCGCGTCGAGCGCACCCTGGGCGAGGCCGACGGCCTGCGCGCCGATGGTCGGGCGGGTGTGGTCGAGGGTCGCGAGCGCGGTCTTGAAGCCGGTGCCGGGCTCGCCGACGATGCGGTCGCCGGGGATGCGGCAGTTCTCGAAGTACAGCTCGGCGGTGGGGGAGCCCTTGATGCCGAGCTTCTTCTCCTTCGGTCCGACGACGAAGCCTTCGTCGTCCTTGTGGACCATGAACGACGAGATGCCGTTGGCGCCCTTCTCGGGGTCGGTGACGGCCATGACCGTGTACCAGGTGGACTTGCCGCCGTTGGTGATCCAGCACTTGGAGCCGTTGAGGATCCAGTCGTCGCCGTCGGCCTTCGCACGGGTGCGCATGGAGGCGGCGTCGGAGCCGGCCTCACGCTCGGACAGCGCGTAGGACGCCATCGCACCGTTGACGATGTCCGGCAGGACCTTCGCCTTGAGCTCGTCGGAGCCGCGCAGGATCAGGCCCATGGTGCCGAGCTTGTTGACGGCGGGGATCAGCGACGAGGAGCCACACACGCGGGCGACCTCTTCGATGACGATGCACGCGGCGATCGAATCGGCGCCCTGGCCCTCGAACTGCTCGGGCACGTGGATCGCGTTGAAGCCGGACTTGTTGAGGGCGTCGAGGGCCTCCTGCGGGAAGCGGGAGTTCTCGTCGACGTCCTTGGCGTAGGGGGCGATTTCCTTCTCGGACAGCGCGCGGATGGCCTCACGCAGGGCGTCGTGCTCGTCGCTGAGCTTGAACAGATCGAAATCGGCGTTGAGAGCCATGGGGGTGGAACTCCTATCGGCACGCGGTGCCATTCGTGAGGGTGGATCCGCGGCCCTTTGTTGATCAGTGGGCTCGCGACGTCACGTAATCACCCAATTCTAAACACGGCACGGAGTGCCAGGTCAATGGTGTCGTGCGTGCTTTTCGGTAGCGAGGGCTACCGACACCGCGCACGGAGCAGCGGGGTCAGCCGCCGAGCTGGCGACGGACGTGCTCGGCGATCTCGTCAGGGGACGTGCCGACCGGGTACGTCAGCACCGTCACGGCACGCGGTGCCGAGTCCACCGACGGCGACTCGGCACCGGGCACGACCCCGAACGTCAGCCGGAGCTCGAACAGCTCACGTGCCAGCGCTTCTGCCGTCGCGGTCTCGTCCCCGCGGATCATCGCCCGCAGCAGGTAGTTGTGCGCCGACGTGATCGCCGCGGCGTAACTGACGATGCGGATCGGCTTCTCACCCGGCACGGCGGACCGCAGGTAGTCGGTGAACAACCGCTCGTACCGATAGGTGGTGACGAGCTCGCGGTCGCGCAGCGCAGGCACCCGCTGCACCACCCGGTACCGCCACACCGCGAGCTCCCGGCGATCCCGGAAATGTCGGAACACCAGCTGCGCGGCGTCACAGGTCGCCGCCCACGGGTCGTCGAACTCGCGCGACAGGTAGGCGGCGACCTGCTCGAGCAGCGACTCGTGGTCGGCGAAGATCACGTCCTCCTTCGACCGGAACTGCCGAAAGAAGGTACGCCGGGACACCCCGGCGGCCGACGCGATCTGCTCGACCGTCGTCGACTCGTAGCCGTGCTCGGAGAACAACCGGATGGCCTGCGTGACCACGTGTACGCGGAACTGGGCAGGGTCGGGCCCCGCCGACTCGGAACGTCGCGCGGTACCGGATCCGGAGGTCATGGTTGTCGATTATCCAAGGTCATGCCTGAGCGTCCTGCGAAGCCCGCAATTCGAACTTGAGGATCTTGCCGGTCGGCGTGCGCGGGAGATCGTGCGGGAACACGATGTCACGCGGCACCTTGTACCCCGCGAGCTGCGTGCGCACGTGCGCGATGATCTCCTCGGCGGTGACGGATTCGCCCGGCTTGCGGATCACGAACGCCCGCGGCCGCTCGCCCCACTTCTCGTCGGGCACCCCGACGACGGCGACGTCCAGCACCGCCGGGTGGTTGAAGATCGCCTGCTCCACCTCGACCGTCGAGATGTTCTCGCCGCCCGAGATGATGATGTCCTTCGCCCGGTCCTTGAGCTGGATGTAGCCGTCGGGATACATGACGCCGAGGTCGCCGGTGTGGAACCAGCCGCCGGCGAATGCCTCGGCCGTCGCCTCCGGGTCCTTGTAGTAGCCGAGCATCACGTTGTTGCCGCGCAGCACGATCTCACCCATCGTCTGCCCGTCCGCCGGCACGTCGTTCATCTCCGAATCGACCACGCGGGCGTTCTCCGCCTGCAGCATGCCGACGCCCTGCCGCGACAGCAGCGCCGCCCGCTCCTCGGCGGGCTTGTCGTCCCACGACTCCTGGTACTCGCAGATCGTGTACGGCCCGTACACCTCGGTCAGCCCGTACACGTGCACGACGGTGATCCCGATGGCGTCGAGCTGCGCGATCACCGTCGGCGACGGCGGCGCACCGGCCGTGGTGATCCGCAACGGCCGGTCCAGGACATGTGCCTGCTCGGCATTCGCGATCGTCGAGCACACCGCCGGTGCACCGCACAGGTTGGTGACGCCGAGGTTGTCGATGGCGTCCCACACGGCATCGGCCCGCACCGCGCGCAGGCAGATGTGGGTGCCGCCGGCTCCGGTGACCGCCCACGGCGTGCACCAGCCGTTGCAATGGAACATCGGCAGCGTCCACAGGTACTTCGTCTTGCCGTCGAACCCGTTGTGGAAGGTCTCGCCCATCGAGTTGAGGTACGCCCCGCGGTGGGTGTACATCACGCCCTTGGGCTTGCCGGTGGTGCCCGACGTGTAGTTGATCGCGATGACCTGCTGTTCGTCGTCGACGGTCCACGGCAGCGGCGTGCCGTCGGTGTCGGCGGAGGCGAGGAACTCGTCGTAGCGAGCGGTGACGATCCCGGCGGGCACGTCCGGATAGGGCACCGTCGAGTCCGGCACCTCGATGATGTCGGAGACGGACGGCACGTTCGCCGCGACCCCGGAGACCGAGCCGACCAGCTCGGAATCGACGAAGAGCAGGGAACTCTCCGAGTGGTTCAGGATGTATTCGAGTTCCGGTCCGGCCAGCCGGGAATTGAGAGCGATGAGCACACCCCCGGCGAGCGGTACCGCGAAGTGCGCGATCAGCAGTTCCGGCACGTTCGGCGCCAGGAACGCGACGCGGTCGCCGGGCTGGATGCGGGCGCGCAGGGCCTGTGCGAACCGCTGCGTCTCCGCGGCGAACTCGGCGTACGAGTAGCGACGGTCGCCGTGCACGATGGCGACCCGATCCGGGAACACGGACGCGGACCGCTCCAGGAACCGCAGCGGACTGAGCGGTGAGTGGTTGGCGGTATGCGCCGTCGGCGTGGACACGATGACCTCCGGGGACGTGGGCTCAGCGGGAAAGGCGGGCAACTGTGATGGCAGCAACACCGGTCGGTTTGGAGGTTATGGGCCACGATCGACGGCCCGCTACCCTCTGAAGTGGGTAGTCGATCGGTTTGCTGGCGGAAGGATTCGTCGATGAACAACGCATGGACCGATCCCCAGCCGATCGGCCGGCTCCGGCCCAGCGACGAGGACGCACTGCGCGCCCAACTGCGACTGCTCCAGATCTCCACCGGACTGCCCATCCTGTTCGGCGGCGCCGTCCACGGCCGGGACATGACCCTGTCCGGTTTCGTCGGGACCCGCAGCAACATCCTGCGCAATCTGGTCATCAGCTCCGAATGCGGTGTCGGGGGCCGTGCCATCGCCGAAAAGCGGCCGGTCTCGATCGCCGACTATTTCGCTTCCGACCGCATCACCCACGACTACGACCCGCAGGTGGCCAGGGAAGGCATCGAATCGCTGCTCGCCGCACCCGTCGTCGTGCGCGGGCATACCCGCGCGACTCTCTACGGCGGTCTCCGGGCCAACATGCCGATCGGCGACACGGTCGCGGAGAAGGTGATGGCCGGTGCGCGGGCGCTGGCCCGTGAGATCGAGATCCGGGACGAGGTGGATCGCCGAGTCGAACTCCTCGAGAACGCACGTGACGCGGTCGCCGGATCGGCGGGGGTCTCGGCGTCGGTCTCGGAGGGCATCACCGAGAGCTACCTGGCGCTGAGGGAGATCGCGGCGCACACATCCGACCCGACGCTGGAAGCGCAGTTGCGTGCGGTCGGGGACAAGCTCCGAAGCCTGACCGCGGGCCGGGCGCCGGCCGCCGCGCGGGTGCACTTGTCCGAACGCGAACGCGACGTGCTCGGCTACGTCGCCTTGGGATGCCGCAACGCGGAGATCGCCGAGCGTCTGTCGCTGAGCCTCGAAACGGTCAAGAGCTACATGCGGAACCTGATGGGCAAGCTCGAGGTGCACAGCCGGCACGAGGCCGTCGTCGAAGCGCGCCGGCAGGGATTGCTGCCGTGACCGAATCGCAGGGTCAGGCCGTGCCGCGGATCGGCCAGGCCCCGTCGACGTCGGTGGCCTCACGGCCCAGCTCCCGCAGATACTCGGCGAAGTTGCGCTGCCGCTCGGCGTGCCAGGCCGCCTGATCGGCCATGATGTCCAGCTCGGCGAGTTGGGGGAAACGTTCGACGAGCGCGCGGGTGAGGAATCCGGCGGCGAGTGCGTCCGCCTCGGCCTCGTGCGCCGCGGAGAGCGCGACCCCGTACGCCTCGCACACCGCCTGCAGCGTGCGCTTTCCCTCCCGCGACCGATCCATCTCCCGATCGATCACGTAGGGGTCGACGACGGTGCCCGTCACGAGTGGGGCGAGCCCCAGCCGGCGACCTTCCGCGTCGATCACGGTCAGGTCGTAGCTCGCGTTGAACGCGACGACGATGTGGTCGCGCACCCAGGCCTCGCACAGCGCCTCCCGGATCTGTGCGTATCCGCTCGCGTAGTCCTGCCCCTCGGCGCGGGCACGCTCGGTGGTGATCCCGTGGATCGCGACCGTCTCGTCCGGTATCGGGATGCCGGGGTCGAGCAGCCACGTTCTCGACTCGATGCGATCGCCGTCGAACGTTGCGACACAGGCCGACACGATGCGCGCGGTCCGCGGATCCCGATCGGTCGTCTCGAGGTCGAACGCACAGATCGGGCGGTCGGGCCAGCGCATCATCCGTGGGACCTCCGTGGTGGTGTCGTGCCGTGTGCGGTACTGCTGGAGGCATTGTGTCCGGTGGCACCGACAACCTCGGCGAATGGCTTCGCGGTGAGGTGCGGCGTACGCTGCACGAGGTTGTCGACCCGGCTCGCATGCCGGACGAGGAAGAGGAGGTGTGGTGCTCCGATGAGCAGTCAGCCTCCCAGTACCGACTGACAGCAGCCCCGGCACGCGGTGATCGTGCGCGGCGCTGCTGTCCGCGTACACCCGGGCGGGAACGGTCCCGCCGCCGATCCCGTCCTGCGAAAGCCGTGCCGTCATGTTCCGGAACCGTCCTGTCCGTGCCCTTCTGCCGCGCCGCGCCGTGCCCACCTCCGGTAGCTTCGGCGAGAGCGAGAACTTCGGTGTCTCGCCGCACTCTCGCGTCCCGGTGCCGGCGACGTCGCCCGACTCACGCGCCGAGAGCAGCATCGTCGACAGCGCGGTGTACCGGGACGGCCGGCGCACGGCGTCCCCCGCGACCCTCGACGACGCGCTGAACCACCTTCCGGGCGACGGTTCGATGGCCTGGATCGGGATGTACCGGCCCACCGACGCCCAGCTGCACGAGGCGGCCGCGCAGTTCGGATTCCACGAACTCGCGGTCGAGGACGCGATCGTCGCGCATCAGCGCCCGAAGCTCGAACGGTACGGCGACACGTTGTTCGTGGTGTTGCGCGCCGCGCGATATGTCGACGAATCCGAACGCGTCGACTTCGGGGAACTGCACGTGTTCGTCGGCCCGACCTTCGTCCTCACCGTCCGGCACAGCGAATCACCCGACCTGTCGGCCGTCCGGAACCGGATGGAACACGACCCGGAGCTGTTGCGGCGCGGTCCGGAAGCGGTGCTGTACGCGATCCTCGACGCGGTCGTCGACGGCTATGCGCCGGTGGTCGCGGGTCTGCAGAACGATATCGACGAGATCGAGACGGAAGTGTTCAGCGGCGACCCGAAGGTGTCGCGGCGCATCTACGAGCTGTCCCGCGAGGTCGTCGAGTTCCAGCGCGCGGCCAAGCCGCTGCTCGCCGTGCTGAGCGGATTGTCCGCCGGATTCGGCAAGTACCGCATCGACGAGGAACTGCAGAAGTACCTGCGGGACGTGACGGACCACGCGACCGTCGTCGTCGAGCAGGTCGACGGGTTCCGGCAGCTGCTCGGCAACATCCTGACCGTCAACGCGACCCTCGTCTCGCAGGTGCAGAACGAGGAGATGCGGAATCTGACGCGGGCGAGCTACGCGCAGAACGAGGAGATCAAGAAGGTGTCGGCGTGGGCGGCGATCCTGTTCGCGCCCACCCTGATCGGCACCGTGTACGGCATGAACTTCGACCACATGCCGGAGCTGCACTGGGTAGGCGGATATCCCTTCGCGCTGCTGATGATGCTGATCACCTGCTGCAGCCTGTTCGCGATCTTCCGTCGGCGCGGCTGGCTGTAGTACCACGGCGAACCGGTTGCCGGCTGGAGCCGGATTCGCACGAATTCGGTTCATCGGAGGGCGGGTTCGGCCGGTGGATGCCACCATGGTGCGGTGGATCTTCCCGTGGCTCCGCCGCTCGCTCCGATGCTCGCGAAAGCGGTCTCGGAGGTGCCCTCGCAGCCGGCCGACGGCCCGGCCGAATGGTCCTACGAACCGAAGTGGGACGGGTTCCGGGCCCTCGTGTTCCGCGACGGCGACGAGGTGATCTTCGCGTCCCGTGGAGGCAAGGACCTCGCCCGGTACTTCCCGGAACTGGTCGGCGCCGTGCGCGCGGAACTGCCGCGCAGGTGCGTCGTCGACGGCGAGATCGTCGTGCCGTTCGAACGTGACGGGCGTACCCGGCTGGACTGGCAGTCGCTGTCCGAGCGGATCCACCCGGCCGCGAGTCGCATCGCGTTGCTCGCCGAGCAGACACCCGCGCAGTTCGTCGGCTTCGATCTCGTCGCGATCGGCGACGAGAACCTCATGGACATCCCCTTCCGGGACCGGCGAACCCGGCTGCAGGAGATCGCCGGTGACGGCCCGAGCTGCCACGTCACCGTCGCGACCAGCGACGCGGCGACCGCGCAACGCTGGTTCGAGGAGTTCGAGGGCGCCGGCCTCGACGGGGTGGTCGCCAAACGCCTCGACGGGCTCTACGTGCCGGACAAGCGGGAGATGGTGAAGGTCAAGCATTCGCGGACCGCGGACTGCGTGCTCGCCGGATACCGGAAGCACAAGAGCATCGAGGGCGTCGGATCGTTGCTGCTGGGCCTGTACCACGACGGCGAGCTGGTGATGGTCGGCGGAGCATCGGCGTTCACCGCGCAGCGCAGGCAGGAGCTGCTCGCCGAACTCGAACCGCTGCGCGTGGGAACCGACGTCGTCGCCGAGGGCGAACCGACCCGGTGGCGATCCGCGGTCGACCGCAGCTGGGTGCCGTTGCGTCCGGAACGGGTCCTCGAGGTCGCCTACGACCAGATGGAAGGGTCGGTCGAGGGCGGCCTCCGCTTCCGGCATGCCGCGAGATTCCTGCGCTGGCGTCCCGACCGTGATCCGAAGAGCTGCACCTACGACCAACTGGAGGTTCCCGTGCGGTACGACCTGGCAGACGTTCTCGACCGATCGGAAAGCTGACCGTGGCGGGCGCGAGCAAACGGTCCCCGGCGGAGGAACTCGACATCGACGGCACCGCCGTGCGGCTGTCGAATCCCGACAAGGTGTACTTCCCGCAGCTCGGAGCCGACGGCGGCACGAAACGGCACCTCGTCGAGTACTACCGGACCGTCGCGACCGGCGACGCGCCGCTCCTGACCGCACTGCGGGACCGTCCCACCCATCTGCAGCGGTTCCCCGACGGCATCGAGGGCGAGGAGATCTACCAGAAGCGGGTCCCCGCGCGGCATCCCGACCACGTGGGCACGTGCGAGGTCACCTTCCCCTCGGGACGGAAGGCCGACGTGTTGCACGTCCGGTCCGCGGCGGACATCGTGTGGGCGGCGAACCTGGGCACCGTCACGTTCCATCCGTGGGCCGTGCGGTGCTCCGACGCCGACCGCCCCGACGAGTTGCGCATCGACCTGGACCCGCAACCCGGCACCGATTTCGGTGACGCGCGGGCGATCGCGCTCGAGGTTGTGCGGCCCCTGCTCGACGAACTGGGGTTCACCGGGTTCCCGAAGACGTCCGGGGGCCGTGGTCTGCACGTGTATCTGCGGATCGTTCCCGACTGGGACTTCGTCGGGGTGCGCCGGGCCGGGATCGCACTGATGCGCGAGATCGAACGCCGCAGCGGCGGTCGTGCGACGACCGCGTGGTGGAAGGAGGAACGCGGTGAGCGGATCTTCCTCGACTACAACCAGAACGCCCGCGACAAGACCATCGCCTCCGCGTATTCGGTGCGCCGCACGCCGATCGCGACGGTGTCGACGCCGTTGACCTGGGACGAGCTGGCCGACGCGGAACCCGACGACTTCACGATCGCGACGGTGCCGGATCTGGTGGCCCGCCGCGGCGACCCGATGGCCGGGCTCGACGACACCGCGCACACGCTCGACGTGTTGCTCGAGATGGCCGAGCGTGACGCGGCCGCCGGTCTCGGCGATCTGCCGTATCCGCCCACGCATCCGAAGATGCCCGGCGAACCCAAGCGGGTGCAGCCGTCGCGCGACACCGACCGGAAGGACCGCGCGCGGGGATGACAGCGACCCCTGCTGTTCCCGAAATCGCGTTCCGGTCGTTACCTCTGCTGTGAGCGGCACCTGTCGGAACCTCCGTAAACTGTTCGGGAGAACAGCTCGCCGACCGGCTCCGAGGAGGACTACCGCGGTGACGTGCCCCCGGATTCGACTACGCGCACTCGGCGGTGCGGTCGCGGTCGTTGCCGCCGCCATCACCGTCCCCCTTCTTTCCGCCGCATCCGCGCAGGCTCTGACGTGCGCGGCGCCCCCGGGAACCCCGGCATCGATCGTCGAGATCGAGGGCACCACCGGGTGCGGCGCCAACACGGATGCGACCAGCGGTGCGTGGGGCTACACCGACGGCGGTGTCGGCTTCGCGGACGCCAGCGGCGGTGCGCTCGTGGTTGGCGCCGGTCTGTCCGGTGGGGTCGGCGCGGGAGAGAGCCGCGGGGGACAGCTCGCGGCGCTCGGTTTCGGCGACGAGGCCCTCGCCCTGGGCGTTCTCGACGATCCGGCGACCGCGGTCGTACTGGCCGGACCGCAGTCGCAGGCGTATGTCGGTGACGGAGCCGACCCGATCCTGTGTGAGGGCTCGGCGGCGGCGGCGGTGAATCTCACGACGGGCCGGAGCTGTGTCGTCGTCGGGTCGTTCCGATACGCGGCACCCTGAGCGCTTATATCCCTTCCGTTCAGCGGAATCAACCCTTTCGTGGATGCAATCCGACACATAGTCTGTCGGAATTGCCGGGATGGGGAGAGTTCCATGACGATGCTGACGGATGTCCAGCTCGAGTACGAGGCCGACCAGCGGCCACCGACCGAGATGCACGTGGACCCGCGGTTCCTGCCGCTCGCCGACCGCTTCTTCGCGATGTACCGGCAGCCCCAGGACGGTGGCGGTGCTCTGTCCGCCTACCTCCACGGCGAGAAGGTCCTGGACATCTGGGCCGGGTGGTCGGGTCCGGACCGGCGCTGGAACCGCGACACCATGTCGCTGTCCTTCTCGACGGGCAAGGGCGTGGCCTCGACGGTCGTGCACCGGCTCGCGGAACGCGGAATCATCGACTACTGGGCTCCGGTCGCGCAGTACTGGCCGGAGTTCGCCGCGGCCGGCAAGGAATCGATCACCGTCGCGGACGTGATGACGCACCGCGCCGGTCTGCACCGGGTCCGTGGACTGGTTCCCGGCCGCGACGGAATCCTCGACTACGACACGACGGTCGCCGCGCTCGCCGCCGCCCGCCCGTCCCGTCGCCGTCTCCAGGGCACCGGCTATCACGCGGTCACCTACGGGTGGCTGGTCGCGGAGATCGTCCGGCGGGCAACGGGACTGCCCTTCGAGGACGTGGTCCGGCAGGAGATCGCCGAGCCCCTCGGAACTCCCGACTTCTGGTATCGCGTTCCGACCTCGGAGCGGCAGCGGATCGCCAAGCTGTTTCCCCGCATCAACCCGGCCGGGCTCCACTGGGAGATCAGCGCGTCGGTGCTGTCCAAGGTCGCGCCGACGCGCGGTCTGGCGGAGGCCGCGATGCCCGACGGGTTCGACGATCTCGTCCGTAACCCTGCCGTGCACGACTCGGTGATGCCCGGGTGGAACGGGGTGTTCACGGCACGGTCCCTGGCACGGATGTACGGCGCGATCGCCGCCGGCGGCACGATCGACGGTGTGTGCTTCCTGAAGCCGGAGACGATCGAGGCGATGAACGAGGTCCGGGTGCGCGGGCGCGACTACGTGCTCGGGGTGCCGATGGCCTGGCGGCTGGGTTACCACCAGCCGTTGTTCGCGAGCCGGGAGCGGCCGCGTGGGGCACTGGGTCACTACGGCGTCGGCGGGTCGGGTGCGTTCGCGGACCTCGACAACGGATTGTCGTTGGCGTTCACCACCAATCGGCTCGGTGCCGGTGCGATGCCGCTCGGTGATCTTCGACTGGCGCGGCTCGGTCCGGTGGCGCGCGAATTGGCTCGGAAGGCCTGACGTACGGACCCTTCGGTCGGGCTTCCGTCCCGCCCCTCGCACACGGACAATTCGGACACTAACGCGTTGCGAAATTGCGCGCTGTCGCCTTGCGACATTTGCGGTTTCGCGCGTTTCGCAGACGGTGACCGGGGTGCACTCGCACTATTGGATACAGGTGCTGTGTCTGGTATGAAAGGGAGGCACCACAATGAGCCATGTCTACCGAGTCATCGAGGTGGTCGGGTCGTCGACCGAAGGCGTCGACGATGCCATCGCGAGAGCAGTGGCAAGAGCCGCCGAGACGACGCGGCACCTGGAATGGTTCGAAGTGGTGAACGTGCGCGGTCACATAGACGACGGTGCGGTCGCGCATACGCAGGTCACCCTCAAGATCGGTTTCCGGATCGAATCGGGCGACGAGTTCGCGGATTAGACCGCGGGCTGCGCCTTCCGGTCCCGCACCGGAACCCCCTCGGGAACCCTGCGCATCGCCGGTGATCGGCAATTCTCGACCATAACTGCAACACGTTATAGTCTGGATGTGAAACGTCGTATCACACCGGCACTCTCAGGCAGGTAAACCCGTGGCTTATGTAATCACCCAGGCGTGTTGTAACGATGCGTCGTGCGTCGAGGTCTGTCCGGTCAACTGCATTCACCCGACACCCGACGAGCCGCAGTTCGCCACCACCGAACTGCTCTACATCGATCCGGAAACGTGCATCGACTGCGGTGCCTGCGTGGACGAATGCCCGGTCGACGCCATCTCCGCGGACAACGAGCTGGCCGCCGAACACGAGCCCTACCTGAAGATCGCCGCGGACTACTACGAGCGGTACCCGATCGGACCGGACTGGCCGGAACTGCGTGAGCGCAGGAAGATTCCTGCCGAGCTCGGCACCCTGCGGGTCGCGATCGTCGGGTCCGGACCTGCCGCCTGCTACGCCGCGATGGAACTGACGTCCCGCCCGCGCGTCGAGGTCGACATCTTCGATCGTCTCCCCACGCCGTACGGTCTCGTCCGTGCCGGTGTCGCGCCGGATCACAAGAGCACCAAGGCGGTCGGCGACCTGTTCCGCAGCGCCATCGGCCACAAGAACACCCAGTGCTACTTCGACGTCGAGGTCGGCACCCACATCAGCCACGACGAACTGCTCGCCCACCACCACGCCGTGATCTACGCGGTCGGCGCCGCCGGGGACCGGCATCTGGATGTCCCGGGTGAGGAGCTGCCCGGTTCGCACGCCGCAACGGAGTTCGTTTCCTGGTACAACGGGCATCCCGACTACGCGGACCGGCAGTTCGACCTGTCCGGCGAGCGCGCGGTGATCATCGGCAACGGCAACGTCGCGCTCGACGTCGCCCGCGCGCTGGTGATGGATCCGGAGATCTTCGCCCGCACCGACATGGCCGACCACGCCGTGGAGGCCCTGCGCAATTCGAACATTCGCGAGGTCGTCATCGTGGGCCGTCGCGGTCCCGCCCAGGCCGCCTACACGAATCCGGAGCTCCTCGCCCTCGGGCAACTTCGCGGCATCGACGTGATCGTCGATCCCGCCGAGGTCGAGCTCGACCCCGTCAGCCGTGCGCTTGTCGACGATCCCGAGTGCGAACCGCGCATCGCCCTGAAGGTCGAGCAGGCCGAGGGATTCGCACGTCGCACACCCACCGAGGGCAACAAGCGCATAGTGCTGCGCTACCTCGCCTCGCCGGTGGAGATCAACGGCGACGGCAAGGTCGAGTCGATCACCCTCGAACGCAACGAACTCGTCGAGGTCGACGGACGCCTCGAAGCACGGCCCACCGGTGAACGCGAGACGCTCGAAACCGGGCTGGTGCTCCGATCGATCGGTTACCGCGGCACGCCGCTGGCGGATCTGCCCTTCGACGAGCGTCGCGGCGTGATCCCCAACAAGGAGGGTCGCGTCGTCGATCCGCAGACCGGGGAGCCGCTCACGGGCGTCTACACCGCCGGCTGGATCAAGCGCGGCCCGAGCGGCGTGATCGGAACCAACAAGCAGTGCTCGGCGCAGACCGTCGAGCGGCTCATCGACGACTTCGTCACCGGCCGCCTCGCCACCCCGGCCGAGGACCGGGAGAAGCTCGCGACGCTCGTCGCCGAGCGCCGGCCCGGGTTCGTCGACTACAGCGGCTGGCAGAGGATCGACAAGCAGGAACGTTCCCGTGGTGCAGCGGCTGGGAAGGCGCGGCAGAAGTTCGTGTCCGTCGCCGAGATGCTCGAGGCCTCGCGGCTGGAATCCTGACACCCTCCGACCTGCACAGACGCGCCGAAATGCGAGTGTGAGCCGGGCCGCTCGATTGGCGGTCCGGCATGGCGCTGTGTCTAATGGGTGGGCACGAAGCGCTGCGATCGGGGCAGGCAGAGAGGCAGCGCACGGTCTACACGATGGGTTGGAGCATGTCCTTGAAGCAGGTTCGGGTGACCGGTGGGAACCGGGCCGGACGATGGTCCGGGCGAGTTGCCACCGCACTGATCGGCACCACCGCCGCCGCACTCACGCTCGTCGGTCCCGCCGGCGCGGCGCCGCTGTGGCCCGGGGGCCCGGAGCTGCCGAGCATTCAAGAGGTCTTCCCCGGACTGGGCGGGCAGGTGCCCACGGTGCCGCCGGCTCCCGTGGTGGCGCCGTTCTCGGCGCCGTCGGTGAACCCGACCAACGGTGAGACGGTCGGTGTCGCCCAGCCGATCATCATCCGCTTCAACGAGCCGATCAGCGATCGCGCGGCCGCGGAACGCGCCATTTCGATCATGACGACCCCCGCCGTCGGCGGCCACTTCTACTGGGCCTCCGATCGCCAGGTGCGGTGGCGTCCGTTCGAGTTCTGGCCCGCCCACACGCAGGTCACCGTCACCGCCGGCGACACCCACTCGTCGTTCACGATCGGTGACGCGCAGATCACCGTGGCGGACGACAACACCAAGACCGTCACGGTGACCCGCAACGGCGAGGTCGTGCGGACGATGCCGACGTCGTTCGGCAAGCCCGGGCACGAAACCCCCAACGGCACGTACATCGTCGGCGAGCGTTTCCGGGACATGTACATGGACTCGTCCACCTACGGTGTGCCCGTGGACTCCCCGGAGGGCTACCGCACCTACGTCGAGTACGCGACGCGAATCTCCAACAGCGGCATCTTCGTTCACGCCGCGCCGTGGTCGGAGTGGGCGCAGGGCAACACCAACGTCAGCCACGGCTGCCTCAACGTGAGCACCGAGGACGGCAAGTGGTTCTTCGAGAACGCCCAGAAGGGCGATCCGGTCATCGTGCAGAACACCGACGGCGGTGTGCTGAACGGCTGGGACGGGCTCGGGGACTGGAACCTCTGATCCACGAAAGTTCCTGATACGCAACGAGAACGCGCCCCCGCCTCCGATGAGGTGGGGGCGCGTTGTCGTTGCGGTGCTATGACGCGCTGTGCTGCGCGATGATCGCCCGCACGGTCCGCCGGCACCGACCGCAATCGGAGCCGGCCCCGCACGCCGCAGCGATCTCCTTCGAACTGCGCGCACCCCGGTCGACGATTTCGCTCACGGTGTCGCCGGTGACGCCGTGGCACAGGCAGATGTACACGGCACGCTCCGTCAGTCCAGGAACAGGTCGATCTGGGGGGTGTCGCCGCCGCCGTAGCGCGACAGGTCGGTGACCCCGGCCTCGGTGAGCACGTCGGCGTCGACGAAGCACCGGCCGGTGGTCTCCCCCGCGGGGCGGCCGAGGATCTCGACCGCGGCATCGGCCATGATCTCTGGGCTGCGCGAGGACGACAGGAGCGTGTCCCCGTCCTTCATGTTCGCGACCGCGGAGGTCGCGATGAAGGTCTGCGGCCACAGGCAGTTCGCGGCGATCCCGTCCGCAGCGTACTCGGCGGCGAAACCCAAGGTCAGCAGCGACATTCCGTACTTCGACAGGGTGTAGGCCGGGTGGACCCCGAGCCAGTACGGGTTCATGTTGACCGGCGGTGCGACGGTCAGGATGTGCGGGTTCGCGGACTTGCGGAGGTGCGGAACCGCGGCCTTCGTCATGAGGAACGTGCCGCGGCAGTTGATCTCCTGCATGAGGTCGTACCGCTTGACCGGCAGGTCCTCGGTCGCGCCCGTCGCGATCGCGCTCGCGTTGTTCACGCAGATGTCGATGCCGCCGAACCGCTCGACCGCGGTGTCGATCAGCCGCTGGACGTCGTCCTCGTTGCGGACGTCGCCGACCACGGCGACGGCCTTGCCGCCGGCCGCCTCGATGTCCGCGACGGCGGTGTGGACGGTGCCCTGGAGTTTCGGGTGGGGCTCGGCGGTCTTGGCGAGCAGAACGACGTTGGCGCCCTGTCTGGCCGCGGCGACCGCGATGGCCAGGCCGATCCCGCGGCTGGCGCCGGAGATCACCATGGTGCGGTCGGACAGTGGATTCGGCTGGCTCGACATCGTTCTCCCTGCAATCGGTGGCTCACACGCAGCGTTCTCGCTGATGATATTGGCATTCTCATTTTCTGCAAGTATCGTATCCGGCGTGACCGATTTCGCTGAGACCTCGTCGGGAATCCCCCTGGATGCGGTGTACGGACCGGCCGACAGAGTCGGCGAACCGCCTGCACCGGGCGAATTCCCCTTCACCCGCGGCAACTTCGCGACCGGCTATCGCGGTCGGCTGTGGACGTTCCGCCAGTACTCCGGATTCGGGACCGCCGAGGAATCCAACCGGCGCTACCGGTACCTCCTCGACCAGGGTGGCACCGGGTTGTCCGTCGCGCTCGACCTGCCCACCCAGTGCGGCTACGACTCCGACGACCCGGAATACGGTGAGGAGGTCGGACGTGTCGGCGTCGCCGTCGACACCCTCGCCGACGCCGAGATCCTGTTCGACGGCATCCCGCTCGACAAGATCAGCACCAGTTTCACCATCAACGGCACGGCCGCGATCCTGCTCGCGTTCTACGTCGCCGCCGCGGAGAAGTCCGGCGTGCCCCGCGAAAAGCTCACCGGCACGATCCAGAACGACATCCTGAAGGAATACGCCTCGCGCGGCACCTGGATCTGGCCGCCCGAGCCGTCGCTGCGGCTGATCGCCGACACCATCGAGTTCTGTGCCGCGGAGGTCCCACGGTTCAACGCGATCTCGGTGGCGGGCGCGCACTTCCGCGACGCCGGTGCGAACGCCGTGCAGGAGATGGCGTTCACCCTCGCCGACGGCGCCACCTACTGCGACACCGTCGTCGAACGCGGACGCATGACGATCGACCAGTTCGCCCCGCAGATATCGTTCTTCTTCTACACCCACGGCGACTTCTTCGAGGAGATCGCGAAATATCGTGCGGGACGCCGCCGTTGGGCGACGATCGTGCGCGAACGCTACGGGGCGAAGACCGAGAAGGCGTCGATGTTCCGGTTCGGCTGCGTCGCCGGCGGTGCGTCGCTGTACGCCCCGCAGGCCCAGAACAACCTGGTGCGTGTCGCCTACGAGGCGATGGCCTCGGTGCTCGGTGGCGTCCAGTCGATGTTCACAGCCGCGTGGGACGAGCCGTTCGCGCTGCCCAGCGAGGAGTCGGCGACGCTCGCGCTGCGCACGCAGCAGATCCTCGCGTACGAGACCGGGGTCGCGCGGGTCGCCGATCCGCTCGGCGGCTCGTACTTCGTCGAGGCGCTCACCGACGCGACCGAAGCCAAGATCGTCGAGATCATGAGCGATCTCGAGGAGCACGGCGGCATGGTGCGCGCGATCGAGGACGGCTACCTGCAGGGCCTCATCGCGGACGAGGCCTACAAGCTCCACCTGCAGATCGAGGCGGGCGAGCGCACGGTCGTCGGCGTCAACAAGTTCACCTCGAACGAAGCGCCACCGGAGATCGGCACGTACGAACTCGACGCCGAAGGGCGTGAGCTGCAACTGAAGCGGCTCGCCAAGGTCAAGGCCGAACGCGATCCCGAGCTGGTCAAGACCACTCTCGCCGCCCTGTCCCGCGCAGCGGAAGGAACCGACAACCTCATGCACAAACTGATCGACTGCGCCAACGCGTACTGCACCGTCGGCGAAATGGTCTCCGCGCTCAAGGCCGTGTGGGGCGAATTCCAGCAGCCGGTGGTGTTCTGATGACCGCCCGCATCCTCGTCGCCAAGCCTGGACTCGACGGCCACGACCGTGGCGCCAAGATCGTCGCGCGCGCCCTGCGCGATGCCGGATTCGAGGTCATCTACACCGGCATCCGCCAGAAGATCGAGGACATCGTGTCCATCGCGTTGCAGGAGGACGTCGCGGTCGTCGGCCTGAGCATCCTCTCGGGTGCCCACATCGCGCTGACCACCCGCGCGATCGAGGCACTCAAGGCCGCCGACGCCGGCGACATCGCGGTGATCGTCGGTGGCACCATCCCGCAGGGCGACGTACCGAAGCTGCTCTCCGCGGGGGCTGCGGCCGTGTTCCCCACCAGCACACCGCTGGACGTCCTGGTGACCGAGGTCCGCAAGCTGACCGGTACCGACACCCCGGCCTGAGCGCAGCAACGTCAACAACAACACCGCCGCGACGCCTTACCGAAGTTGCAGCGGAACGGATCTCGACAAACGTGGAGGAATCGTGCGGATCGGAGTGATGGTCGGACCCGAACAGGGTGACACCGCTCGCAAGGTCGATCGGATGCTGAAGGACGTCGAGTGGGCGGAGGCGGCCGGACTCGATACCGTGTGGGTGCCCCAGATCCCCACGGACTTCGACGCATTGACTGCGGTCGCGCTGATGGGTACCCGCACGTCGCGGATCGAGATCGGCACCGCCGTGGTGCCGCTGCAGGCGCAGCACCCGGTGCATCTGGTGCGCCAGGCGCTGTCGACCCATGCCGCGCTCGGTGGCCGGCTCGCGCTGGGCGTCGGCCCGTCGCACCACTGGATCGTCCAGGACATGCTGGGTCTGCCCTACGACAAGCCCGCCAAGTTCACCCGGGACTATCTCGAGGTGCTCGGTGCGATCAAGGATCTGCCCGGCTCGATCGACGTCGAGAACGACACGTTCACGGTGCACAATCCGCTCGACATCGCACCCGTGGCACCGATGCCGGTGCTCGTCGCCGCGCTCGGACCGGTCATGCTGAAGATCGCCGGGGAACGCGCCGACGGCACGGTGCTGTGGATGGCCGACGAACGCGCGATCGGTGAGCACATCGCCCCGCGCATCACCAAGGCCGCTGCGGACGCCGGGCGACCGAGTCCGCGGATCATCGCCGGTGTGCCGGTGTGCCTGTGCGCACCGTCGGAGGTGGACATCGCCCGCGAACGTGCCAACCGGATCCTCGCCGAGGCCGAGATCTCCCCGAACTACCAGCGGCTCCTCGAACACGGCGAGTCGAAGGACATCGGCGCCATGGCGATCGTCGGCGACGAGGACGCGATCCTCGCCGGGTTCCGCAAGTACGAGGAGGCGGGGGTGACCGACCTGTCGATGCGGCTGCTGCCGATCGGCAACACCCGCGACGAACTCGTCGCGTCCAAATACCGTACCCGCGAGGTCGTTTCGGAACTCGTCAAGGAACTGCGGTGAGTGCGGGTCCGCTCGCGGGGATCAAGATCCTCGAGGTCGGCCACATCCTCGCCGGACCGTACGCGACGATGATGCTGGCCGATCTCGGCGCGGAGGTCACCAAGGTCGAACCCCCCACCGGCGACCTCTCGCGTCAGGTCAGCGACGCGTACTTCGCGAGCCTCAATCGCGGCAAGCGCAGCATCTGCCTCGATCTCGGAAGCGAGGAGGGGCAACGCCGGCTCGGGGAGCTCGCCGCCGAATCCCATGCGTTGCTGGTCAATCTCAAGCCGTCGGCGATCCGCAAGTACGGTCTGACGTACGACGCTCTGCGCAGGTTCAACGACAAGATCGTGTGCGTCGCGCTGACCGGGTACGGTCTCGACTCCGGCGACGATCCGGCGTTCGATTACGTCATCCAGGCGGTGACCGGGGTGGCCGCGCTCACCGGCGACCCGGACGGTCCGCCGACCCTGCCCGGCTATTCGGCGGCGGACAATTCCACGGGCCTGACCGCGGCGCTGGGTCTGCTCGCCCAGATCGTCTCCGGGCGGGGCGGGCAGGTCGACGTGTCGTTGCGCGATGTCATGCTCTCGCAGCTCAACTACCGCGCGTCCGCCTACCTGAACGAGGGCACCGAGCCGCGGCGCATGCCGTACGGCGCGCACTCGTACTATGTTCCGGCGCAGCTCTTTCCGACCGCGGAGGGCTATCTGGCACTGTTCGTCACCCACGACGGGTTCTGGCGGTCGTTCGCGAAGGAAGCGGGCATCGACGGATTCGCGACGATGGCCGAGCGGGCGCAGAACCGCGACGAGGTGCTCGCCGCGGTGACCGCGGCGCTCGCGACCGACACCGCCGCGGGGTGGGAAGCACGACTGCGGCCGCTCGGCGTGCCGTCCGCGGCGGTCCGGTCGTTGCCGGAGGCGCTCGCCCAGACCCCCGAGGCCGTGGTCACCGCGGGCGATTTCCGGCTCGTCGGCAGTCCCATCAAGGTGGTCGGCTACGAACCGGTCTACGGTGCGCCGCCGCGGCTCGGTGAGCACGGCGCACTTCCTGCGCACACCTGACCTCCCCCTCGTGTGGGGTTCGGTAGCCGGTGCTACCGAAACCACGCACGGGGGGTTTCGGTCACTCGTACTTGACCTTGATCGACGGGGTGTCCGGCACGGCCTGGCACGTGAGCACGTAGCCTTCCTCGACCTCGTCGTCCGAAAGTGCCTCGTTGGTGCGCATCGTCGCGCACCCCTCGGTCACCAGCGCCATGCAGGTGCCGCAGTTGCCCATCTCGCAGAAGAACGGCGGGGTCAGTCCGGCGCGGCGGGCGCTTTCGAGGATGGTCTCGCCGGCGTGGCGCGGTACCGATCCCTTCTTGCGTCCGACGAAGATCGTCACGGTCCCCTCGAGCTCGCCGGATTCCTCGGCGGCGGGGGCGGCGGGCTGCTCGGTGGAAGCCGGTACCGGCGGGGTGCCGAAGCGCTCGCTGAACACGCGGCCCGGGCCGGGCAGTGTCGACTCGATCAGATCCATGAACGGTTCGGGGCCGCACAGGTAGCTGTCCGCGTCGACGTCGCTGCCGACGAACGCGCGGACGGCCTCGGCGTCGAGCAGGCCCTTCTCGTCGTCGAGATGGCGCACGACCGTCAGCCGGTCCGGGTACTGCGCAACCAGCGCCTCGAGAACGGATTCGAAGATCGCCGACGGCTGGTCGCGGTCGGCGCACAGCAGCCGGACCGGGCGGTCGGTGGTGGCCAGGGTGGACTTGGCGAGCGACAGGATCGGGGTGATGCCGCTGCCGCCGCTGAATCCGAGGAGCGGCTTGTCGCTCTCCCGCAGCAGGAAGGTGCCGGTGGGGCGGCTGATCTCCACCTCGTCGCCCTCGGAGACGTTGTCGAGCAGCCAGTTCGACACCTTGCCGCCGGGTACGCGCTTGACGGTGACCGTGAGTTCGTCGTCGCTTTCGGGGGCGCTGGACATCGAGTACGACCGGTACAGCTCGGTGCCGTCGACGGTGACCTTGAAGTTCAGGAACTGCCCCGCCCGGTAGGTGAACGGGCCGTCCACGGGAGCCAGGACGAACGACCGAGCGTCGGAGGTCTCCTTCACGATCCGGGTCACCCGCGCCCGCTGGAACATAGGGGGTCTCGCCATGGATCGTCTCCTCCTCGGGGATTGTTCTACTGCGTGGAGAATTATATTCTCACCTACGATATAGGATCTTCTCAACGTCGAACACCCACCCGAGACGAGGCGCAGTTGTCGGACCCCACGATCGACCGGACGCGGAACGCCACCACCGCACTGGTGTTCGAGGACCGTGCCTACAGTCGCGGCGAGCTCGACGCGCTCGCGGCGGGCCTGGCGGTCCGGCTCGCCGAACGTGGCGTCGGTGTCGGCGACCGGGTCGTGTTGATGTCGTCGAACCGGCCCGAGTTCGTCGTGGCCGTGCAGGCGATCTGGCGCCTCGGGGCGTCCGTGGTGCTGCTCAGCCCGGCCTACAAGCACGACGAGGTCGTGCACGCCCTCGAGGTGACCCGCCCGGTCGCGGCGGTCGGCGACAATCCCGTCCTCGCCGTGCACGCCGACATGTTGAACCTCGACGAGCCGATCCCGCCCGCGACCGGTGACGGCACGACAACCGCCCACGACCCGGACACCGAGGCGGTCCTGGTGTTCAGCTCGGGCACGACCGGGCTGCCCAAGGCCGTCCGGCACACCCACGGCTCCCTCGCCGCCGCGGTCGCGCACTGGCGTCACGCGCTGCAACTGACGTCCGCGGACCGGATGCAGGTGCTCACGCCGCCCTCCCACATCCTCGGCATCCTCAACATCGTCACCGCCCTCGAGGTCGGTGCGTGGTTCCGGCTGCATCGCCGCTTCGACATCGACGTGATGCTCCGGCACATCGAACGCGACCGGATCACCGTCGAGATGGCCGTCGCGCCGATCGCGCTGGCGATCGCGAAGCACCCGCATCTCGAGTCGTACGACCTGTCGTCGCTGCGCTACATCATGTGGGGCGCGACCCCGGTCACGGCAAGCGTCGCCGACACCGTCACCCGCCGCACCGGCGTCGGATGGGTGCCGGCATACGGCGCGAGCGAACTCCCGGTCATCGCCTGCAACCCGGTCGACGGTGCGCGGCTCGACAGCGTCGGGCGTCCCGTCCCCGGCGTGACGGTGCGCGTGGTGTCGCTGGACACCGGGGAGGTGCTGCCGGCGGGCGGTGTCGGCGAAATCCAGGCCCGCGCCGACTCCCTCATGGCCGGTTACCTTCCGGCCGACGCGAATCCCGACGCCTTCGACGACGGCTGGTACCGCACCGGCGACGTCGGCTACCTCGACGAGGACGGCTGGCTGCGGATCACCGATCGATCGAAGGAAATGATCAAGGTCAAGGGATTCCAGGTCGCGCCCGCCGAGGTCGAAAGCGTGCTGCACGGACATCCCGAGGTCGCCGATTGCGCGGTGTTCGGCGTGCCCGATCCGGTGACCGGCGAGGCCGTCCTCGCCGCGGTCACGACCGGCGGGCCGGTCACCGAAGCCGAACTGATCGCCCTGGTCGGCGACCGGCTGGCGTCCTACAAACGTCCGAGCCGGGTCCTGTTCGTCCCCGAAATCCCTCGCCTGCCCTCCGGCAAGGTGTTGCGCCGAGTACTCAAGGAGCGCTATGGACGTCCGTCTGACGAGTGAACAACGACAATTACGTGATGCGGCAGCGAAACTCGCCGACGACCTCGGTCCGGGATCGGTCCAGGATCTCGACGACGACAGCCGGGTCGCCCGGCTCGAGAAGGCGGTCGACACGACCGGCTGGCGCGCCCTGCGCTCCGACGGCGCGTCCGGTGTCGAGGTCGCGATCGTCGCCGAGGAGTTCGGTCGCGGTCTCGTCGACGTACCGTTCCTCGGTCCCGTCCTCGCCGACGACCTGCGGCGTCACCTCGGCGACGACCAGTCGCCGTGGACGATCGGTGTCGGCTCCGAAGCGGTCGACGCGCGCGGCCTCACCGATGCGGTGATCCTGCGGGACAGGCAGATCCTTTCGGCGAGCGTCGGTGCCGACATCGCCGACGCCGCGGACCTGACCCGCCGTTTCGCGGAACTCGGCGAGCCTGGCGAGCCGCTCGGTGAGCTGTCCGCCGACGACACAGACCGCTGGTACGCGCTCGCACTCGTCGCGACCACCGCCGACCTCGTCGGCGTATCCCGCGGTGCGCAGGACCTCGCCGTCGACTACGCGAAGATGCGCGAGCAGTACGGCCACACCATCGGGTCGTACCAGGCGGTCGCGCACATGCTCGCCGAGAGCCGGGCGCTGATCGAAGGGTCGATCAGCGTGCTGCGGCACGCGGCGTGGGCGGTCGACGAACTCGATGCGGCCGCGGCGATCCAGGCCGCCCGTGTCGCGAAGATCTACTGCGCGCGAGCTGCTTTCACGATCTGCGAGACCTCGATCCAGGTGCACGGTGGCATCGGCAACACCTGGGAGTGCCTCGCGCACGTCTACCTGCGGCGGGCGCTCGCGTCCACCGAACTGTTCCCCGTGAGCCTGAAGGAGATCGACCTTGGAGTTTCGTGATTCGCCGGAGGAAGCCGCGTTCCGCGACCGTCTGAGGTCCTGGCTCGCGACCACGGCCAAGCAATTCCCGACATCGGGCGACGAGTACTGGGCGAAACAGCCCGAGTGGCATCGGGCGCTGTACAACGCCGGATTCTTCGGGCTGTCCTGGCCGAAGGAATTCGGGGGACAGGACATGCCGCCCGTATACGACGTGATCCTCGACGAGGAACTCGCGATCGCCGGTGCACCGGCCCGGCCGAGCCTCGGCTATCTGGTGATCGGTCTCGGTCACCACGGCAGCAAGGAACTGCAGGAGGAGTTCCTGCCCGGCATGATCAACGGCACCGAACGCTGGTGCCAGGGCTTCAGCGAACCGGGCGCCGGATCGGACCTGGCGTCGCTGACGACCACCGCGACCCGCGACGGCGACGAGTACGTCATCCACGGGCACAAGATCTGGACGAGCTATTCCGACGTCGCCGACTGGTGCTTGCTGCTCGCCCGCACCGAACCGGACAAGCCGCGGCACAAGGGCATTTCGGCGTTCATCGTGAACATGCACCAGGACGGGATCGAACAGCGACCGCTGAAGATGATCAGCGGCGTCACCAAGGAGTTCGGGCAGGTGCTCTTCGACGGTGCGCGTGTCCCGGCGTCGCGGATGGTCGGCAACCTCGGCGAGGGCTGGAAGCTGGCCATGACGGTCGTCGGGCACGAGCGCGAACCGTCGACACTCGGGTTCGCCGCCCGCTACGCGAAGACCGTCCGCGAGCTCGCGGCCCGGTCCGACGGACCGCCGTCCGACGAACTCGCCTGGGCGGCAGTGCAATCGGAGATGCTGCGGCTGCACGTGCGCCGCCGGCTGTCCGAGCAGCTCGACGGCCTGACCCACGGCTCGGAAGGCTCGCTCGACAAGCTGCTCATGACGTGGGTCGAGCAATCCGTCGGTCACGCGGCCCTGTCGGAGGCCGGCACCCGTGACGCGGAGATGCTCGGCACGTACATGTACAGCCGCGCGCAGTCCGTCATGGGTGGAACGTCGCAGATCCAGAAGAACATCGTGGCCTCGCGCATCCTCGGATTGGGAGTTTGACATGTACGACATGCCGGAAGAGATCGACGTTCGCGCGGACGGTCCGCTGCGCATCATCACGCTGAACCGCCCGGATGCGCTCAACGCGGTCAACGACGACCTGCACCACGGGCTCGCGCAGCTGTGGCCGCAACTGTCCGCCGACCGCACCGCGCGCGCCGCGGTGATCACCGGTGTCGGCAAGGCGTTCTCCGCGGGCGGCGATTTCGCGTACCTCGCGGAGCTCGCCGAGGACGCGGATCTGCGTGCGAAGACCATCGCGGACGGCCGCGAGCTGGTGATCGGGATGGCGCGCTGCCGGATTCCGGTGATCGCCGCCGTCAACGGCCCGGCCGTCGGCCTCGGTTGCAGCCTGGTGGCGCTCAGCGACGTCGTCTACATGGCGGAGCATGCGTACCTCGCCGATCCGCACGTGCAGGTCGGGCTGGTCGCGGCCGACGGCGGGCCGCTCACGTGGCCGCTGCAGATCAGCCTGCTGCAGACCAAGGAGTTCGCGCTCCTCGGCACGCGGATCCCGGCGGAGCGGGCGCTCGCGCTCGGTCTGGCCAACCACGTCGTCGCCGATCCGCTCACCGAGGCCCTCGCCGCGGCGAAGAAGATCTCCGAGCTTCCGCAGAAGGCGGTCGAGAGCACGAAGCGGCTGGTGAACATCCACCTCGAGCGCGCGATCCTCGCGAGCCTGGACTACGCGATGACCGCGGAGGACCTGACGTTCCAGAGCGACGACTTCCGCGCGAACATTGCCAGGCTCACGAAAAAGGCCTGACGGCCCCGTGTGCCTTTCCGGCGGTCAGGGCCGCCGGAAAGGCACACGGGCGTGGAGCGCATTTCATCCGGATCTTCGGCTGGCCGCGCTGCTCGCGCCGCGCCGGGCCGTGACGCCGCGGACGCTTCCGGTGATCCGCTTCCTGTCCAAGGCGATTCGCGGGTCCGGCGCCCAGGTCGTCGATCTCGGGGACGGGGTGTCGGTGCGGGTGTTCCGGCCCGCGAAAGTCGCGGACCGATCGCCGGTGCTGTTGTGGATCCACGGCGGCGGGTACGTGATCGGCTGTGCCGCACAGGACGACGCGCTGTGCCGGCGCTATGCGGACCGGCTCGGCGTCACCGTCGTGTCGGTGGACTACCGGCTCGCTCCGGAGCATCCCTATCCGATCCCGCTCGAGGATTGCGTGCGCGCACTCGAATGGACGGTGCGGCAGCCGGAGACCGACCCGGACCGGATCGTCGTCGGCGGTGCGAGTGCCGGCGCGGGACTGGCTGCCGCACTGGCGATCCGGGCCCGCGACCGCGGACTCGTGACCCCGGTGTTCCAGCTGCTGGTGTATCCGATGCTCGACGACCGGACGGTCACCGGACCCGAGAATCTCCGCCTGTGGGATCCGGAGTGCAACCGGTTCGGGTGGTCGAGTTATCTCGGCGGCGCGGACCCGGAAGAGGCGGTCCCGGCCCGCTGTACGGATCTGCGTGGCCTTCCCCCCGCGTGGATCGGAGTCGGCGGCAACGATCTGTTCCTGCAGGAGAACCGGGACTACGCGGAACGCCTCGCCGACGCCGGGGTGCCGTGCGCACTCCATGTCGTCGACGGGGCGTTCCACGGTTTCGATCTTGTCTCCGCGCGCAGCGCGGTCGCCCGCATCTTCTTCGAAACGCAGTGCACTGCGGTGGATGCGGTGTTGCGACCGGACTACCGCTGGGACAGCAGCGTTTCCGACCGCTGAACGGTGCCGGTGATCCCGGAGGCGTCCTGCGCGGCCAGCAGCACCGCCGCCGCCCCCATCGTCTCCGGTGGCTCGACCATCTCCGGTGGAATCTCGATGCCGCTGCCACCGGCGGTCCAGCCCTCGGTGAGCACGACCCGGGACGGGCTCAGGCAGTTCACGGCGATGTTGTCGCCGCGCAGGTCCGACGCCAGCCCCAGATAGAGCCGTTCGACCGCGGCCTTCGACACCCAGTACGCGTTGGATCCGCGGTCGGTCATCGTCACGCCGGTGGTGGTCACCGCGATCAGCGATCCGCCGCCACGCGCACGCAGATGCGGAATCGCCGACTTGGTCACCAGGAACACGCCGGTGGTGTTGACATCGAGACACAGCTGCCACCGCTTCAGCGGGGTCGTCTCGATCGGGCCCTGCCACAACACCCCGGCATTGGCGACCACGATGTCGAGTCCGCCGAATGTGGCGACAGTCGCGCCGATCGCCGCCTCGACGGACTCCTCGTCCGTGACATCGCACGGCACCGGCAGGGCACGACCGCCCGCCGCGACGATCCGGTCCGCGACCGAATGGATCGTGCCGGGCAGCCGGCCCTCGTTCTCCGTGCGCGCCGCGACCGCGACCGCCGCACCCGCCTCGGCGAGTGCGGCGGCCACCGCTGCGCCGATGCCACGACTGGCACCGGCGACGAACGCGATCTTGCCTTCGAGGGCGGTGCCGTCGAGAGCGGTCACTTCGGCGGGAACCGCAGGGCGCCGTCGAGGCGGATGACCTCGCCGTTGAGGTAGTCGTTCTCGACGATCGACGCGACGAGCGTCGCGTATTCGGGGGAGCGGCCCATGCGCTTGGGGTGCGGCACCTGCGGACCCCAGTAGGCCTCGAGCTGGTCGCCGGCCTTGCCGTAGGCGGGCGTGAGGAATGTGCCGGGCGCGATCGTGACGACGCGGACGCCGAGCGGCGACAGGTCACGCGCGGCGACCAGGGTCATGCCGACGACTCCGCCCTTCGCGGCCGAGTAGGGGAGCTGACCGATCTGGCCCTCGTACGCGGCGATCGACGCCGTGTTGACGATGACACCGCGCTGCCCGTCCTCGAGCGGCTCCTGCCGGGCGATGGCGGCCGCGGTCAGGCGCATCACGTTGAACACCGAGACCAGGTACGACTCGATGGTCTTGGTGAAGTTCTCGAGCGGCATCGGGCTGCCGTCCTTGCCGACGAGCCGTCCGCCGCCGGCCGGGCCACCGTGGCAGTCCACCGACACGCGCAGCGGTCCGAGCGACTCGGCTTCGGCGATCGCGGCGAGCACGGATTCCTCGCTGCCGGCGTCGGTGCGGACGTAGCGCACGCCCAGCTCCTCCTCGAGCGCCTTGCCCTTGTCGTCGTTGACGTCGGCGACGACGACCTTCGCTCCGCCGGCGTGGAGACGGCGCACGGTGGCTTCGCCGAGGCCGCCGGTTCCGCCGACGACGATCGCTGAACTACCGGTGATCTGCATGTTGGTTTCCCTTCTTGCAACTACAGCTCTCTGCTTGAGAGAATAATGTTCTCATGAACATCAGCATGATTCTAGAAATGGCCGCAAGCAACGGCGATCGAGCTGTCGTGACCTACGACGGCCGCTCCCTCACGGGACCCGAACTCCACGACCGGGCCCGCGCCGCCGCGAGCCGTTTCCGCGGGTACCCGGCCGTGCTGTACCAGGGCACGAACCATCTGGCCTACCCCGTGGCGCTGTTCGGTGCCGCGCTCGCCGGGGTGCCGTTCGTGGCACTGAACTACCGGCTCGGTGAAGCCCAGCTGACGGCGCTGCGGGACCGGCACCCCGGGGCGCTCGAACTCGCCCCCGGCGACCTCGACGCGTTCGTCGACTCCACCGCGACCCCCGCCGACGCCGACGAGGTCGCACCCGAATGGGACGGCGACGCCCTCGCGGCGATCATCTACACCAGCGGCACCACCTCGGATCCCAAGCCCGCGGTGCTGCGGCACCGCCACCTGCTGGCGTACGTGCTCAACACGATGGAGTTCGCCTCCGCCGACGAGACCGACGTCTCGCTCGTGTCCGTCCCGCCGTATCACATTGCGGGCCTGACCAATCTGCTGTCGAACCTGTACACGGGCCGTCGCGTGGTCTACCTCGACGCCTTCGACCCCGAGAACTGGCTCGACACCGTCCGCCGGGAAAAGGTCACCCACGCGATGCTCGTGCCGACCATGCTGGCCCGGATCGTCGCAGGGCTCGGCGACGCACCGGCCGACGTGCCGTCGCTGCAGAGCCTCGCCTACGGCGGATCGCGCACCCCCCGTCCCGTCCTCGAGCACGCTCTGCGTGCCTTCTCGGACACCGGGTTCGTGAACGCCTACGGGCTCACCGAGACCGCTTCCTCGGTCGCGGTGCTCGGACCCGACGATCACCGGACGGCGTTCGCCTCCGACAATCCGGCCGTGCGCGACCGGCTCGGCTCCGTCGGCCGCCCCCTGCCCGGCATCGAAATCGAGATCCGCACCGAGGCGGGCGAACTCGTCGCCCCGGGGGAAACCGGACTGGTGTTCGTCCGCGGCGAGCAGATCTCCGGCGAATACGGCGGGCGCAGCGTGCTCGACGAACACGGCTGGTTCGCCACCCGCGATCTCGGCCACGTCGACGACGAGGGCTACCTGTTCATCGAGGGGCGCGCGGACGACACCATCATCCGCGGTGGCGAGAACATCGCCCCCGCCGAGATCGAGGACGTCCTGCTCGAGCATCCCGGGATCATCGAGGCCGCGGTCGTCGGTGTCGCCGACCCCGAATGGGGACAGCGGATCGTCGCGGTGCTCGTGGGCGACGCGGATCCGGACGAGATCACCGCGTGGGTCAAGGACCGGCTGCGGTCCTCCAAGACGCCGGACACCGTGGTGTTCCGCGACGAACTTCCCAAGACCGAAACAGGAAAACTCCTGCGCCGGACCCTACTGACCGAACTGGAGAACACCAATGCCTGAAGCCGTCATCGTCTCCGCGCTGCGCACCCCGATCGGTACGGCCGTCAAGGGCACGCTCCGCGACACCAGCGCGTTCGACCTCGCCGACCACATCGTGGGCGAGACCGCGAAGGACCTCGACCCGAACGCGATCGACGACGTCATCCTCGGCGAAGGGCTCTACGGCGGCGGCGTGATCGCCCGCCACGCCGCGATCACGGCGGGACTGACCAACGTGCCGGGTCTGGCCCTGAACCGGCACTGCGCAGCCGGACAGTCCGCGGTCCAGACCGCCGCGGCGAGCATCAGGGCGGGCATGGACCAGCTGATCATCGCCGGTGGCGTGAACTCGGCCTCCACGTCGCCGCGCTCCCTGATGCGCTCCGGTGAGGACTGGGTGCCGTGGAACTCGCCGACCCACCCGGACCGCCCGGACGCCCCCAACCGCGACATGTCCATCACCGTCGGCTGGAACGCGGCTGTCGAGGCCGGTGTGACCCGCGAGGAGATGGACGCGTGGGCGCTGCGCTCGCACCGCAACGCGATCGCCGCCATCGACGAGGGCCGCTTCAAGGAGGAGATCGTCCCGATCGAGACCCCGCACGGGGTGTTCGCCGTCGACGAGCATCCGCGCCGCCACACCACCCTCGAAAAGCTTGCCTCGCTCAAGGTCCTGCACCCGGAGATCGAAGGTTTCAGCATCACCGCCGGCAACGCGTGCGGCGCGAACGACGGCGCCGCCGCCCTCGCGATCGCCAGCGACAGCCTCGGCCTGCCCGCGCTCGGCTACATCCGGTCGTGGGCGTCGGTCGCGGTCGATCCCGCCCGCACCGGTCTCGCTCCGGTGCAAGCGATTCCGAAGGCGCTACGTCGCGCCGGCATGACGTTCTGCGATGTCGACCTGTTCGAGATCAACGAGGCGTTCGCCGCGATGTGCGTGGCAACCATCAAGCTCCTCGACATCGATCCCGACAAGGTCAACGTCAGCGGCAGCGGCTGCGGCCTCGGACACCCGGTCGCCGCGACCGGTGCGCGCATGCTCGTGACCCTGGTGCACGAACTGCGCCGCCGCGGCGGCGGAGTCGGCGTGGCCGCGATGTGCGCGGGTGGAGGTATGGGCTCGGCCACGGTCATCGAGGTGCCCGCACCGTGACAGCCGCAGTAACGAGCGACGGATCCGGTGTGCCGTGACGATCGACGAACTCGTCGCCGCCGCGCGCACCGGATCCGTGCGCGCGGTGGGACGGCTGCTGACGATGGTCGAGGGCGATCGGCGCGACGAGGTGCTCGCCGCCATCGACCCGGTGCCCGTGCGGGTGGTCGGGGTGACCGGACCACCCGGCGCCGGCAAGTCGACGACCGTCGGTGTGCTCGTCACCGCGTACCGCGAGCGCGGGTTGCGGGTCGCGGTGCTCGCCGTCGACCCGTCCTCTCCCTACAGTGGGGGAGCGCTGCTCGGCGACCGGATCCGCATGGCCGCCCACGTCAACGACCCCGATGTGCTGATCCGTTCGCTCGCGGCGCGCGGCCATCTCGGCGGACTGTCCGCCGCGGTACCCGCCGCGATCCGGTTGCTCGCCGCACTCGGCTACGACGTGGTGCTGCTCGAGAGTGTCGGGGTCGGACAGTCCGAGATCGAGATCGCGGCCGTCGCGGATCCGACGGTCGTGCTCCTCAATCCCGGTGGCGGCGACGCGATCCAGGCCGCGAAAGCCGGTCTGCTCGAGGTCGCCGACCTGCTCGTGGTGAACAAGGCGGACCGGGAAGGTGCCGATCGGACGGTTCGGGATCTGAAGGCGGAGACGGACGTTCCGATCCTCACGCTCGTCGCATCGAAGGGCGAGGGCGTCGACGCGCTGGTGGATGCCATCGAACTGCATCAGCGCGCCGACAGCGGGGAGCGCCGAGCCGCCCGGGCCCGGTCCCAGATTCTGTCCCTGGCCCTGTCGCAGCTGCGTTCGCTGCCGGAACTCGACGACCTGGCCGCCGCGGTCGCGGACGGGAACACCGATCCGTACAGCGCGGCCGCACGGCTGCTCGGCCGTCCCTGAGGTCTTCGCTCACCCCACGGCGGCGAGCACCTGCGGCAGTTCGGCGGTGGTGCAGTACCAGGTGGCACGGAACTGGAGGAGCGCTCGGCCGTCGCGCATGCCTGCGACCGTGATTCGCTGCGCGGCGACGGTACCCGGCTCGATCGTGCCCCGCCGCGATGGTGACGTGCGTGCGTGCCGGGGCGAGTTCGCCGTGGGCCTCGACGGAATCGAACCGCAGCCCGAGCGCGTCGGCGACCGAGTGCAGCGACGGACCGAAGTTCGACCGGATGTGGTCGATGCGGTAGTCCTCGAAGGTGGCGGGCTCGCGACCGAAATCCATGGTGTCGAACAGGATTCCGGGTGAATTGCGCTGCGAGAGATCGGCGAACGCGTCGATCGCGAGCCGGTCGAGGCTGCGCTGGATCGAGGTGAGTGCGAACGGCAGTGCCTCGGTGACGAATCCCGGGCTGCTTCCGGTGCTGTGGATCGACGTGCCGCCGAGCGCGCACGCGGCCTCGACCTCGGCGCGGGCCACAGCATCCATCGCCGACGGATGATGGAACTCGCCGCGAGTGGTGACGATGTTGCTGCCGGAGGCGAGGATTCGGCGTCGCGGCCGGCCTTCTCCGGTGTGGACGTACAGCCCGGCCAGTTCCAGGCTCGGGTGCTCGATGACCCCGCGCAGGGCACGCGTGCCGATGTTGCCGGCGGCCCACTGGACCACCCGGTACGCACGCTTCGCACGGATACGTCGACGGCTGTGCCGGACAAGGCTTTCGGATCCAGCGGGACCTCGATCGGGTCAGGTGAGCGGCAGGCGCAGCAGGGCTTCCTGCGCGAAGGAGGCGACGAGCGTCCCCTTCTCGTCGAGAACGTCGCCCCGGCCGAAGCACCGGCCGTGGGCGATGAGCGGGCTGTGCTGACGCACCAGCAGCCATTCGTCGGTGCGGAACGGCCGATGGAACCACAGGGTGTGGGAGGTGACGGCCGAGGTGAAGACGGTGCCGTTACCGGTCTGGGCCAGCCCCTCCAGCGGTCGCAGGGCGGTTCCGATGAGGGTCAGATCGGTTGCGTACGCGGTCAGGGCCGGTGCCAGCGCTTGATCGACTTCCGGTGTGCGCATCCACATTTCGTACTCGGGCGGCGAGGCCTCGTACGCGTTGAGGTCCTCGGTCGTCCGGATCTCCCATGGGATGAGGTCGACGCGGGCGCGGTCGTTCTCACCGAGCACCGGCGGAACGGGCTCGACGGTCTGCAGTTCGGGGCCGTCCTCGCCCGCGTGCATCGAGACCGACGCGGTGCCGATGACACCCGACGACTGGCTCGCGACGATGCTCAGCGTGGCGAACGAGCGTCCCTCGTGCTGGCGGGTGACCTCGTATCGGACGGGTTCCGATGCCTTGCCCTCGCGGGGGAACAGGGCGTGCAGCGACTTGATGCGCTTCGTCGGGCACGTGGCCTCCGCGGCACGGACGAACTGGCCGAGGAGTTGACCGCCGAACAAACGGTGATATTCGAGGTGCTGGTTCGTTCCCTCGAACACGGCCGATGTGGTGGTGTCGCTGTCGGGACGGTCTGCCGAGGCGTCGGCGCGCAGCTCGAGGCAGGCCAGAAGGTCGTTCCAGAGATCGGGCACGTCGCCAGTGTAAGCGAACTATCCCCGATTGAGAATACGATTCTCGCCAGCGATTCCTCAGTTACCGGCGAATCCGCGGGAGCAGAAGGTCCAGACTTCCTCGGCCGAGATCGGCTTGATGGTCGCATCGTCGGGGGCGCCCGCGGACTGCGCGATGAACATGACGGTCTGCATCGTCATCGCGGCCAGGCGGCGCGGGTTCGCGCCCGGGCGCAGCTCGCCGGAGGCGGCGACCTTCTCCATGAGCTCGGTGAACAGCGCGAGCATCGAGGAGTGCGCAACCTTGACCTCGGCGGGATGCGTGAGCAGCAGCTGCGGTGCGAAGTCGGTGAACAGCGGACGCTGCGCGCTCGGGTCGGGCCGGCAGAACTCGAACAGCAGCTCGACCGCGACGCGGAGCTGGTCGAGCGGTGCGTCCTGGCCGGACGCCGCGGCGCGGATCTGGTCGGCGGAGCGGCTGAGAGCGTCCTCGAAGAGCGCGAGCAACAGCTCGTGCTTGCCGTCGAACTGCAGGTAGAAGCTGCGCAGCGACTGCTTGGAACGGTCCACGACCTCCTGCACGGTGAAATCCGTGCTGCCCTTTTCGGCGATGATCGACTGAGCCGCGTCGAGGAAGCGCTGCACTCGCTGTTCGGCCCGGATCTTGGCGGTCCTGATGGAGCGCTCGACTGCGCGCTGCTTCCAGGCCGGCTCTTCGCTGGGGCCGGTCACCACCGGCTCTGTTCTGTGACACGTGTACCGAACATGCGAGCAACTGTACCGGAGAGTTTCCTTGCGCAGTGCGGCGACCGCGCCTGTGTCGTCGATTAATCGAGACTATTACTTTCGTCAAACGAGAATGTTATTCTCGCCTCGACATCGTGCACCACAGCTCAGCCAAGGAGGCAGGCCGGGATGCTCTTCGAGTTCGACTCCGATCAGCGGCTATGGCAGAAGACCGTCCGTGAGGTCACGGCCAAGGAATGCTCGCCCACGCTGGTCCGCAACATCGTCGACAACGGCGCCGACCCGTCCTCTCTGTGGAAGACCTACATCGACCTCGGGTGGACCGAACTGACGGAGCCGGACACCACGGTCGAGCTCGCAATCGTCCTCGAGGAACTGGGGCGGGCGACCGATCCCACCCCGTATCTCGCGACGATGACCCAGTTTGCTCCTCTCGCACCGGGATTCGACGATTCCGGGTTGGTCGGTGCCGCGATCTACAAGGGTGTGGCGGTGCGCCGCGAGGGGGACGACTGGATCCTCGACGGCACCGCGCACCACGTCCTCGACGGCGACCGCGCCGACCGGCTGGCCGTCGTCACCGACGCGGGGGTGTTCGTCGTGCCGGCCGAGCGGGCCGTCGTCACACGGAGCCCGGTCTTCGACCCGGTGCTGCACCTCGCCGAGGTGTCGTTCCGGGGAGTCCGGATCTCCGAGGACCGGCGCGTCGACGTCGACGTGGAACCGGCCCGCCACCTGGCGCTGACCGGCCTCGCGCTCACCGTCGTCGGTGCGTGCCAACGGATCCTCGACATGGTGCTCGAGCACGTCCGGGAACGTCAGCAGTTCGGAGTTCCGATCGGCTCGTTCCAGGCTGTCAAGCACAAGGCCGTCGACATGCACGTGGCGATCGAACGGGCACGCGCGCTGGCCTACTACGCGGCCCTGACGATCGCGGAGAACGACCCCCGCCGGCGCGTGGCCGCGTCGATGGCCAAGGCCGCCGCGGGCGAATGCCAGTCCGTGGTGTTCCGCAACGGCATCCAGCTGTTCGGTGCCATGGGATTCACCTGGGAGAACGACCTTCAGTTCGCGCTCAAGCGCGCCAAGGCCGGCGAGCATCTGCTCGGGGGTGCGGCAGAGCATCGGGCGCTGATCGCCGAGGAGTACCGTGCAACTCACCTTTGATGCCGATGTCGAGGACTTCCGCGCCGAATTCGTGGCCTTCCTCGACGAGAACCTGCCCGACGGTGCCGCCACCGGCGTCCGTCCCGGTTCGAGCGCGGATGTGCCGGATTGGGCCCGGCGGTGGCAGCGGTTGCAGTTCGACAACGGCTGGCTCCTGCCGGGCAACCCGCCCGAGTTCGGTGGACGCAACGCCACGATCCTGCAGCAGTACGTGCACCTCGAGGAACTCTCCCGCCGCCGGATCTACCACAGCTTCAACCCGCAGGGACTCGGGATCATCGCCGCGTCGATCCTGTCGTTCGGCACGCCGGAACAGAAGCAGCGCTGGGCCGTTCCGATCCTGCGCGCGGAGATCACCGCCGCACTCGGCATGAGCGAACCCGGCGCCGGTTCCGACCTCGCGGGACTGCGCACCCGGGCCGTGCTCGACGGAGATCACTTCGTCGTCAACGGGCAGAAGGTCTGGACGTCCGGCGCACACGACGCGGACGTGCTGCTCACGTTCGTCCGTACGAACCCGGATGCGCCGAAGCACAAGGGGATCAGCGTCCTGCTGATCCCGACCGACACCCCCGGGGTCGTGCGCCGGCCGTTCCCGTCCGTCGCCGCGTCCGACGACCTCGACTTCAACGAGGTGTTCTTCACCGACGTCCGGGTGCCCGCGGAGAACCTCGTCGGTGAGCTCGACGGCGGCTGGGGCGTCGCGAACGGCGCACTCGGACACGAACGTACGCTGCTCTGGCTCAGCTTCGCGGACCGCCTGCAGGATCTCGTCGAGGACTTCCGGCCGGTCACGGTGCTCGACCGCGACCGCTACGCGACCCTTGCGATGGACCTGCAGAGCCTGCGGCTGCTGGGTTCGGCCGCGCTGGCACGGGCCGCCCGCGGTGAACAGGACGTCGCTGCTCTTTCGGTGCTCAAGTTGCTCGGATCCGAAGCGGTGCAGTCCGCATCCGAACATGCCCTCGACGCGGCGGGGGAGGACGGTCTCGTCCACCCGGCCTGGACGGCACCGTTCAATCCCTGGAACAACGACCACTTCTCGACCGGCTGGTTCGAGCGTTACGTCCGCAGTTTCGCGGGCACCATCGCCGGTGGCACGTCGGAGATCCAGCGGACCATCGTCGCCGAGCGTGTGCTCGGCCTTCCCCGGGGGTGAGGTTGCAGCCGTGTACATCCTGTACGAGGTAGCCGAGAAGATCGCCACGATCACGCTCAACCGGCCCGAGGCGGCCAACGCCCAGAACGCGGAGTTGCTCGACGAACTCGACGCCGCCTGGATGCGTGCCGCCGCCGACCCGGACGTCTCCGTCATCGTGTTGCGGGCCGAGGGCAAGCACTTCTCCGCCGGGCACGACCTCGGTACCAAGGTCCCCGACGATCTGAAGATCACGCTCGAACTGATCTACTCCAACGAGAGTCGCCGCTATCTCGAGTACTCGTTGCGCTGGCGGAACATCCCGAAGCCGTCCATCGCCGCCGTCCAGGGCCGCTGCATCGCCGGTGGGCTGCTGCTGTGCTGGCCGTGCGACCTCATCATCGCGTCCGACGACGCGTCGTTCTCCGACCCGGTGGTGCTCATGGGGATCGGCGGGGTCGAATACCACGGACACACATGGGAACTCGGGCCCCGCAAGGCCAAGGAGATCCTGTTCACCGGCCGCCCGGTCACGGCGCACGAAGCCGAGCAGACCGGGATGGTCAACAAGGTCGTGCCCCGCGATCGTCTCGACGAGGAGGCCCGCGCACTCGCGACGAAGATCGCGTCGATGCCTCCGTTCGGCCTGCGGCAGGCCAAGCGTGCCGTCAATCAGACCCTGGACGTGCAGGGCTTCTACGCGGCCATCCAGTCGGTGTTCGACGTCCACCAGACCGGTCACGGCAACGCGTTGAGCGTCGGTGGATTCCCGATCCTGGTGAACCTGGACGAGATGAAGTCGAAGATCGAGTAACGTCGCCCCCGCCCGCTGCCGGACCATCTGGACGGCAACGGGATTCGAGGGGCGAAAAGGCCTTCCCGGGGCGAGTCGGCAACGTACTCTCGCAGGGACCTGGGGGGAAGTTCCAACACAGTGGTGGACGAAACCGGTTCGTCCACCGGAGAGGATCCGTCATGCGCGTTTCGAACATCCGTCGTGCTGTCGCCACCTTCGGGATGGTGGCGGTTGCGGCCGTCACCCTCGTGGGCTGCAGCAGCGACGACGACAGCTCCAGCGACAGCACCACGACCACGGCGACCACCACGACCGAGACGACCGAGGTCACCGTCACCGAGACGACCACCGAGGCTGCAGCCGGTGAAGCGGCGGATCCGGCGACGACCGAGGCGGTCACGAACGCCTACGTCACGTTCTTCAACGGCGCGACCCCGCCGGCCGAGCGTGCCGCGCTCGTCGAGAACGGCGACGTCTTCCTGCCGACCCTCGAAGCGATGACGTCGAACCCGCAGGCCATGGCCACGACCGCGACGGTCGAGGGCGTGACCCTCTCCGACCCGGAGAACGCCGACGTCAAGTGGACGCTGCTCATGAACGGTGCTCCGGTCCTTCCGGACCAGTCCGGCAACGCCATCCAGCAGGACGGCACGTGGAAGGTCAGCGCGACCACCTTCTGCACGCTGCTCGCGATCCAGGGCGGCGGCGCTCCCGTCCCGGGCTGCTGATCCCGCAACACCAAGGAGGGGCGCCCGCACCGCGGGCGCCCCTCCTTCGTGCTTTTCGTTGCCCTACAGGTGGACCAGGCGCGGAGCCGATCCCGTCGAACGGATGAAAGCACCGGCCTCGCGGGTGAGTTCGCGTGCACTGCCGAGCAACCCGTCGAGGACCAAGGCCCGGCGGATGTGCCGGTGCAGATCGTGTTCGGCGGTGAATCCGATCCCGCCCAGTACCTGCTGGCAGTGGCGGGCCGCCGTCAGGGCCGCCTTCCCGGCCGCGGCCTTCGCCAGCAGCGACCCGAGGTCGTCGGTCGCGGCGAGCAGCGTCGCCTCGGCACCCTCGATCGCGACGAGGGTCTCCGCCAGCCGGTGCCGCACCGCCTGGAACGCCGCGACAGGCGTGCCGAACTGGGCGCGGTCGAGGGTGTGGGTTCGCGCGAGCGACAACATCGTCCGGCTCGTCCCCACCAGCCACCAGCCGAGCGCACGCCGGCCGGCGGCGATCGCCGCGGGGTCGAGTTCCTCGCCCGCGTCGGCCGTGTGCAGCGGGATCTCCTCGTCGAGAGCGGTGCCGGTGGAACCCGAGCGTTCCCACACGATCCATCTGCCGCCGGCGTACGGCAGCGGGAGGGTGCCGGCGATGGGCAGGCCGGCCGCGTGCAGCACGACGTCGTTGATCACCGGTGCATGCGCGCCGGTCTGGCCGAGCAGTCGGAACACCAGCGGGATCGCGACGTCCGGCATCTCGGTGAGCATGTCGCCCCAGCCGAGATCGGCCAGCGCCGAATCGAGTTCGTGCGCGGGTGTCGAGGTCATGGTCCCGCGCAGGGCGTCACCCAGCAGTTCCAGTTCCTCGGCCTGCGCGGCGTCGGCGACGGTGGTGGCGTCGGTCATCGATCCCTCCCCAGGTCGAGCAGGCGACGCGCGATGATGTTGCGCTGGATCTCGGCCGTGCCGCCGTAGATGGTGGCGGCCCTCGAGTACAGGAATTCCGGTCGCCACAGGGAGTCCTCGAGTTCGAGGACACCCGGCAGCAGATCGCGCACGGTGTCGAACAACTGCTGTTCGGCCGTTGCCAGCAGTACCTTGTCGATCGAGGTCTCCGGTCCGAGCGCGGCGCCGTCGGCGAGCCGCTGCTGGGTCAGGCGCGACCGGCAGCGCACCGTGTGCAGCGCCAGATACGCCGAGCCGAGATCGTCGTCGGCATCGAGTTCGGTCTCGTCGAGCAACTTGTCCAAACGCGTGAACAGGTACGCGATCCGGTGCCAGAAACACGTCGAGCGTTCGTGCGGCAGCAGGTCCATCGCGACCCGCCAGCCGTCGCCCGGCCGGCCGAGCATGCGGTCCGCGGGAACCACGACATCGTCGAAGTACACCTCGGCGAACTCGTCGATGCCGTGCATCGTGCGCAGCGGCTTGACGGTGATGCCGGGGGTGTCCATGTCGACGAAGAACGCGGTGATCCCGTCGTGGCCGGGCGCCGTGCGGGTGAGCAGCACACAACGGGATGCATACTGCGCCAAGCTCGTCCAGACCTTCTGGCCGTTGATCACCCACTCGTCGCCGCGTTGCACGGCGCGGGTGCTCAGCGACGCGAGGTCGCTGCCCGAGCCGGGCTCGGAGAAGCCTTGGCACCACTGCTCGCGACCGCTGAGCAACAGCGGAACCATCTCGGCGGCGAGTTCGGGCCGGGCGTAGGAGATCATCGTCGGGGCGAGGACCTCGATCATCGAGTAGATCCCGGGTTCGGCGAGGTCGCGGGTGGCGACCTCCTCGCCGAGCACGGCCCGCAGCACCGCGTCGCCCCCGAGACCGCCGACCTCGACGGGCCAGCCGTACCGCATCCAGTCCGCGTCGAACAGTGCCCTGCGCACGCGGCCCAGTTGTGCCACCTGACCGTCGAGCGAATGGTCCGGCGGCGGGGTCAGGTCGTTCTCGTCGAGCCAGGCGCGCAGGGCGGACCGGAACTCGTCGACGTTCATGCCGACGGCTCGAAGGCGTGCGGGATACCCGAGTCGTGGGCTCCGCTGCGACGCTGGAAGGTCATGGACCGGGTCTTCAGACGCCAGCCGTCCTCGGTGCGGACGTAGGTGTCGCTGTAGTACCCGATGCGCATGTTGTGGGTCGTCTGGTCGACGAAGCACAGCGGCTGGGTTCCGGTCGCGGTGTCGCCGTCGAGCTCGACGAGAGCGGTGCCCGTCATGAACAGGCCCTTCGGTGCCGCGGCGACCAGCTCGGGGAACTGGTCGAGCGTGAAGGCATCCCCGAAGGCACTGTAGGTGCCGTCGGGGGTGAAGACCGCCATGACTCCTTCGACGTCGTTCTTGGTCATGTTGACCGCGTACCGTGCGAGGAGCTGGTTGATCTCGACCAGGTCGTCAGTTGTTGACATAGACTTTTCCGCCTTTCATGACGAACTGCACGTTCTGGGTGACGGTGATGTCCTCGAGCGGATTGCCCGGAACGCCGACGATGTCGGCGAGCAGGCCCTCGGCCAGCCGGCCGCGGTCGGTGACATCGATCAGTTCGGCGGCCGTGATCGTCGCGGCGCGCAATGCGTCCAGTGCGGACATGCCGCGTTCGACCAGTGCGACGAGTTCGTCCGCGTTCTTGCCGTGCGGGATGGCCGGTGCGTCGGTGCCGAGCGCGATCTTCACGCCCGCCTCGTAGGCCGCCTTGACCGAGGTGCGGGCCTTGGGGAACATCTCGGCGGCCTTGGCCTGCAGATCCGGCGGAGCGTGCGAGACGTCCATCGCGTCGGCGAGCCGGGTGGTGGGAACGAGATAGGTGCCCGCGGCGACCATCTTGTCGATCGCGTCGTCGTCGATGAGGAATCCGTGTTCGATGCAGTCGATTCCGGCGTCGACGGCCGCGCGGACGGCGTCCGCGCCGTGGGTGTGCGACGCGACGCGCAGACCGCGCCGGTGCGCCTCGTCGACGATCGCCCGCAGCTCCTCGTCGGAATAGTGCTGTGCGCCCGGTGTTCCGGTGTGTGACATGACGCCACCGGAGACACACACCTTGATGAGCTTCGCCCCGTGCTTGATCTGGTAGCGCACCGCCTTGCGGACCTCGTCGACACCGTTGGCGATGCCTTCCTCGATGGTCAGGTCCAGCACGCCGGGGGCGAACGCCGCGAACATCGTCGGATCGAGGTGACCACCGGTCGGGGTGATCGCGTGACCGGCCGGGACCACCCGCGGGCCGTCCACCCAGCCCGCGTCGATGGCCTTGCCCAGTGCGACGTCGAGCAGGTAGCCGCCGGTCTTGACGAACAGGCCGAGGTTGCGGACCGTGGTGAATCCGGCGCGGAGGGTGCGCCGGGCGTTGCCGACCGCGCGGAGCATGCGCAGCGGGGGATCGTCCTGGACTGTGGAGTAGACGGGCTTCTCGCCGCGCCCGCCCATGAGCAGGTTGACTTCCATGTCCATCAGGCCGGGCAGGAGGATCTGGTCGCCCAGATCGACGATCTCGCCTTCGGGTTCACCGCCGATCCCGACGATCTTGTCGCCGTCGACGCGGATGATGCCGGGGCGCACGATCTTTCCGCTGTCGACGTCGAGGAGTCCGGCGGCCTCAAGTGTAATCACTGCTACACCACCGGTTCTTGGATGATGTCGGCCCAGGCTGCGCCGCTGTCGGGGACGCGGGGTTGTTTCCAGACTTCGACGGGGAAGGAGACCATGATGAGTGATTGCATCAGGTGCACGAGGGCGCGGGCGTCGTCGGGCAGGTCGTCGTAGTCGAATTTGTCGCAGTAGGTGATGGCGTCCTCGATGCGCGGGAAGGCGGCGTCGTAGAACTTCTGCATCTCGGGCATGGTGGAGGCCAGGCGCTTGGCGTAGCGCTCGGGTTCGGTGGCCAGGACCCAGTCTGCGGCGAAGGGTTCGAGGTCGGCGAATTCAGTTGGCAGCAGCGCCATCACGGTACTCCTTGACGTAGTCTCCGACGGTCTTGTGCAGGTGGCGGAGGAGGATTTCCTGATCGCAGAGCGGGAAGTCGGTGACGGTGCGGGTGCCGATCATCGTCTGCGTCGCTTCGAGGGTGTTGGCGTCCTGCAGGGCGTATTCCTTGAAGGTGACCGCGGCCAGTTCGTGGGCGAGGCGCTCGCGGACGTTCTTCGGGGGCACGAAGTAGAGGTTGGCCTCGAAGATGTGGCGGTCCGGAGCGGTGGGCCAGTAGTGGTAGGTCAGGTACCAGCCCGGTGCCCAGATGAGCAGGGTCATGTTGGGGAAGAACTCCCAGGAGTCCTGGCCCCAGACCGGGTACTTGCCGGGGTTGATGCCTTCGGGCAGTTCGTCGCCGGAGATGCCGGGGATGTCGGGGCGGTCCCAGGGTCCGAACAGGCCCGAGCGCAGGACGCGTTCGATGGGCTTGACCATGTTCAGGTCCTTGGGCGGGGCCATGCCGCCCCAGGAGGAGATCATCGAGTGCGGCGACTGGATGTCGTAGTGCAGCGCCTCGTAGCCGTAGCCGGCGAGCTTCTCGGCTTCGTCCTTGGTCGCCTGCTTCATGTGCAGGATCGGGGCGTGGTAGAACTCGGCGAAGGCGTCGATGAACAGCTTCCAGTTGGAGCCGATCTCGGCCCGGTAGCTGTAGACCTCGGTCATCTCGTCGAACGGGTAGCCTTCGATGCCCTTGGCCAGCGGGCCGAGGTATTCGTCGAGGGGTTGGGCGTTGTCGTCGAGGTTGATGAAGATGAAGCCCTGCCAGATCTCGCAGCGCACGGACTTGAGTCCGTAGTCCTGCTTGTCGAGGTCGAAGAACTCGCCCTCCTGCTGGACGAAGGTCAGATCGCCTTCGAGGCTGTAGCGCCAGGCGTGGTACTTGCAGGTGAACTGCTTGCAGCTGCCGGCGACCTCCTCGCCGGGAAAGTCGTTCCAGACCAGCTTGTTTCCGCGGTGGCGGCACAGGTTGTGGAAGGCGCGGATCTCACCGTCGTTGCCCTTGACGATGATCAGCGAGGTGCCGGGGCCGGCGGAGGGCAGTTCCTTGGTGAAGTAGCTGCCCTTGCGGGGCAGCTTTTCGACACGGCCGACGTTGAGCCAGGTGCGCTTGAAGATCGCGTTGCGCTCGTCCTCGAAGAACTGCGGATCGTACGAGTCGGTGTAGTCGACCGGTGCGGTGCCGAGCTCGGGCCAGTGTTCGGTCCAGCTGCCTTCGGCTGGTTTCGGGAAATGGGGCACGGATCTACCTTTCCTGTCCGGGCTCGGTGTCGTGTCCGAGTCCGATACCGAATGTGTTGAAAGCCATGGCCATGAGGCCGTAGCCGCCGACCGTGAAGATGAAGTCCATTCGCTGCCGCTTGTCGAGCCGCTCGCCGAGCGCGTTCCACGTCTGCTCGGAGAGCCGGTTCTTGTCCTCGAGTTCGTCGACCGCGGCGAGCAGGGTGCGTTCGAACTCGTCGGTGGCCTCACCGACGCGTGCTGCCTCGATCTCGTCGAGGCTCAGCCCGGCTTCCTGCGCGATCGGGATGTGGTGCTGCGATTCGTACTCGCAGTCGCGGCGGTGCGCGACCCGCAGGATCGCGAGCTCCCGCAACCGCGGCGGCAGCGTCGACCGCCACAGCAGATAGACGCTGAAGCCGAGGAACGCCTTGGTCAGGTCCGGGTGGTGCGCGAGCGCGGACAGGGCTGTGCCGGCTCCTTCCGGATTCTGGCGATCCCGCGCGAGCATCCCGATGAACGCTGCTCGGGTCTTGTCGTCCCACTCCTCTGCGGGGAGCGGCGGAAGCAGGGCCATGCACCAACCTCCTCTCGTCGGCGAGAATTACATTCTCATTTCTGCTCAGTAGATTTCCAGGGTTTCGCCGGATAGTCAATGTCCGGCCTGAAGGTGCAGGTAGGCGGTCTGCCGCCGGAGTGTTCCGGCGTCTCGTCCGGATGATCTTGCGGGTGAGCTCCGCGAATCTTCTCCCCGTTCCGGACCAGTAGAATATGTTGATTCTCCTACAGCGAGAGGATAGTTTCCCTATCAGGCGAGAGCACTATGGCCCGGGAATTCACGGCGCAACCGCGACCCTGCGGACGGCGTCGCTCTCCTGTCAACTACCGGTCGGCCCGAACGGGCCTGCAGGGGGAGGAAGAACGTGAAACTACAGCAGACTCCGGTACCCGAGGTGCGTCGACGATTCGTCGCGGGCACCGGACGGGCCGCCGTGGCGCTGGCCGCGATCGCGGTGCTCGTCGCCGGGTGCGGCGGCCGCACGGGATCCGAGACGGGCAGCGGTGACGACCGCAGCGGTGGCGGATCGTCGGCGCTCTCCGCGGACTTCGGTGACCTGACCGAGGTGTGCCAGGACGGCGACGCTTCGACGGCCTCCGCCCAGGGCGTCACCGCGGAGCAGATCGAAGTCGGCGTCTTCACCGATATGGGATTCACCAAGAACCCCGAATTCGTCGATGCCGCAAAGGTCTTCACTTCCTGGTGCAACGACAACGGCGGCATCAACGGCCGTACCCTCGTCGCCAACACCCGCGACGCCAAGCTGATGGAACCGCGCCAGCGCATGATCGAGGCGTGCCGCGAGGACTTCGCCCTCGTGGGCGGCGGTGCGGCGCTCGACGGTCTCGGTGTCAAGGAGCGCCTGAACTGTCTGCTTCCGACGTTCACGGCCCAGACCGTGCAGGAGGGTGCCGCCGGTGCCGACCTCGAGATCAGCGCCTCGCCGGCGAAGATCCCGGGATACGACAACTACGCCGGATTCCGCCAGTGGGTCGTCGACGAGGCCTACCCCGAGTCCAAGTCCGCCGTCGGCATGATCAACGGCGACTCGGCCGTCACCAAGGTCATCGGCGCGGTCACCCAGGAGACCTTCGAATCGCTGGGCGCGACCGTGGTCTACAACGAGTTGTACCCGGCGATGGGGGTGTCGGACTGGACCCCCTACGCGCAGACCATCAAGAGCAAGGGCGTCAAGGGCCTGGTCTTCATGGGCAGCTTCGATCAGCTCGCCAAGCTCGAAGAGGTCCTGACCAACATGGACTACAAGCTCGACTGGATCGATGCGAACAACAACGCCTACAACGCGCAGTTCATCGACCTCCTCGGCCGTTCCGCGGAGTACCAGAACAACCTCGTCGACCTCAGCGGGATGGCGCCGCTCGAAAGCGACGAACCCGCCGTCGAGCAGCTGAAGGAGCTGTACGCGGAGTACGCGCCCGACGCGCAGATCACCCTGCCGGCGATGCGCGCCTGGTCGTCCTGGCTGTTGTTCGCCAAGGCCGCCGCCGCCTGCGGTGACGAACTGACCCGCGCATGCGTGTACGAGACCGCGCGTCAGGAGACGGCATGGACGGGTGGTGGACTGCACGCACCGTCGGATCTGCAGACGCCGCTGCCGCCGAAGGCGTGCTTCAACGTCGAGAAGGCGACCCCGGACGGTTGGGAGACCGCCGATTTCAACCCCGACAACGGTCTGTACCGGTGTGACCTCCCGCCGCGCAAGATCACGCAGGACTTCGGAGCGCCGCTGACGCTCGCGGAAGTCGGCAAGAGCATGAGCGACGTCCAATAATGGAACAGTTCATCACCTTCGGGATCGTCGGCCTCACCACGGCCGCGGTCTACGCGATCATCAGCAGTGGCCTGGTCGTCACGTACACGACCACCGGTGTGTTCAACTTCGCGCACGGGGCCACGGGCATGATGGCGGCCTTCGCCTACTGGCAGCTCAGCGTCGGCTGGGGCTGGCCGGTGTGGCTCTCGGTCGCCGTCGTGCTGCTGGTGCTGGCGCCGGCGTTCGGTCTTCTGGTCGAACGGTTGCTGCGTCCGGTCCAGCGACTCGGCGAGGCCGAGAAGCTCGTCATGACCATCGCGATGCTCAGCGGCCTGATCGCGCTGGCGCGGTGGATCTGGAATCCCATCAAGGCACGGTCGCTGCCCACGTTCTTCAACGAGCATCAGGCGTTCCACATCGGTTCGGCGACGATCACCTGGCACCAGGCACTCACGATGATCGTCGCGGTCGCGGTGGCGCTGGGACTGCGCGTGCTGATGTTCAACACGCGCACGGGCGCCGAGATGCGGGCGACGGTCGACGATCGTGCACTCGTCGGTCTGACCGGTGCGGACCCGGTCCGCGCCAATCGTGTCGCGTGGATCCTCGGAACCGTGCTGGCGGCCCTCGGCGGCGTGCTCATCGCCCCGATGGTCGCGCTCGAGGCCACCCAGCTGTCGTTGCTGATCGTCAGCGCCTACGCGGCGGCGATCTTCGGGCGCCTCGAGAGCCTGCCGATGACGTTCGTCGGTGCGGTCGTGGTCGGGTGCATGGAGGCCTACATGGCCGGCTACCTGCCGCAGAACGACTACCTGCCGGGCCTGCGTCTGGCCGCACCGGCGATCCTGCTGCTGCTCGCGCTGCTGCTGTTCCCGCACGGCCGACTGCGGGGCCGCGACCGGAACCTCAGCCAGGTGCCGGTGCCGACGGTACGAGGAACGTTCGCCTTCGCCGGTGTCATCGTCGCGTTCGGCATCATCCTCGCCACCGTGCTCGGCGAGGGCGATCTCATCACCTACGGGCAGATCTTCGCGTTCGGTGTGATCGCGATGTCCTTCGTTCCGCTGGTCGGCTACGCCGGCCAGATCTCCCTCGCCCAGCTGAGCATGGCGGGGATCGGGGCGATCGTGTGCGCACACCTGGGTGCGGACGGACAGTGGTGGGCGCTGCTCGCCGTGATGGTCGTCTCGGGCGTCGCCGGTGCGATCGTCGCGATCCCGGCGCTGCGGTTGTCGGGGGTGTACCTCGCGCTCGGCACCGCGGCCATCGCGGTCGTGCTGGACCGGTGGATCTTCTCGATGCCCTCCTTCGAGGTCTTCGGGATGGAGATCGCGTTCTTCAATCAGGGTTCGATCGATCTGGTCGGGCCGAGCCTGTTCGGTTTCCAGGTCGACACCCCGGCGGAACTGACCGTGTTCGCGGCGATCTGCCTCGCCCTCGTCACCATCGGGGTCGCGGCCCTGCGCCGTGGCCGGCTCGGCCGGCAACTGATCGCGCTGCGTGACAGTGAAGCGGCCTACGCGACCCTCGGCGGCAGCCTGCTGATGATGAAGACGGTCGTGTTCGCGATCTCTGCCGGCATCGCCGGACTCGGCGGTGCGCTCTACGGGATGCAGCTGCAATCCGTCGCACCGGAACAGTTCAATTTCATTGCCGGACTGGGCATCTTCCTCATCGCTGTCGTCGGTGGTCTCGGTGTCGTCGGCAACGGTCTGTTCACCGGCACGATGATCGCCGGGCCGCTCAACGCGATCGTCGCGCTGTGGCCCGGCGCGCAGAACCTCGTGCAGACCCTGCCCGCCGCGGCCGGACTCGCCTACGGGTCCGGGGCCGTCGACGAGGGCGTCGTGCCCTCGATGCGCAAGGAATGGGAAGCGACGTTCCGCGACACGCTCGTCGTCTCGACGCTCGTGGGATGGATCGCCGCGCTGTGGCTGCTGCGCCTCGGCGACATGATCAACGGGTACGTGTTCTTCGCGGGCATCGTCGCCGGTGTTCTCGCCGCCCGCGTCTGGTCGAACTCGCGGCGCAAGGCACCGCCGGGACCGGACGGTCCGGTCGAGGAGATACCCGTCGAGTGGTGGGGCGTGAAACGTCCTTGGACTCCAGAGGATCAGGAGGTGCTCGATCGTGCCGTCGCAACTCGAGGTTGACGACATCGCCGTCGCGTTCGGGGGCCACCGCGCCCTCGACGGGGTCGCGTTGAAAGCCGAACGCGGGCAGGTCACCGGGCTCATCGGCCCCAACGGTGCCGGCAAGAGCACCCTGTTCGACGTCATCACCGGGCTGCGCCGGCCCGTGGCGGGCCGCGTGTACCTGGACGGACACGACGTCACGCGGGCCGGCCCGGCGCGCCGCGCCCGTCACGGTCTCGCCCGGACGTTCCAGCGACTGGAACTGTTCGGCCGGCTCAGCGTCCGCGACAATCTGCTCGTCGCAGCAGAACTCGGCCCGGAACGTCGCCGAGCAAATCAGGTCGCGAACGAGATCATCGACCGGCTCGGCCTTCACCACCTCGCCGACACGACGGCCGACGCGCTGTCCACCGGCATGGGCAGGCTCGTCGAGGTCGCGCGGGCGCTCGCGGTCCACCCGAGCCTGATCCTGCTCGACGAACCCGCCGCGGGACAGGACCCCCAGGAGACCGAGCTGTTCGCCGGTCTCCTGCGGGCCCTCGCCGACGACGGAACCGCGGTTCTGCTCGTCGAGCACGACATGGAACTGGTCATGAACGTGTGCGATCAGGTCTACGTTCTCGATCTCGGCCGGATCATCTCCGTCGGAGCGCCCGACGTGATCCGCAAGGACGAGAAGGTACTCGCGGCCTACCTGGGGGAAGCATGACCGCCATCCTCGAGCTGCGCGACGCCCGCGCCGCCTACGACGAGATCACCGTGCTGCACGGGATCGACCTGAGCGTCTCCGCCGGGCAGGTGGTGGCACTGCTCGGCCCGAACGGTGCCGGCAAGACCACCACGCTCAAGGCCGCCGCCGGGGTCCACCCGCTGCGTTCCGGGCAGCTCGTGCTCGGTGGGCGCGACGTCACCGGAGTGGCACCGCGCGACCTGGCGCGGGCCGGGGTCTGCCTGATCCCGGAAGGTCGCGGCGTGTTCCCCAACATGTCCGTCCGCGACAACCTGCTGATGATGACGTTCACGGGCACACCCCGCGAGCAGATCGAGGAGGTCGCGTTCTCGCGCTTCCCGATCCTCGCCAAGCGTGCGACGCAGACCGCCGGGACGCTCTCCGGCGGCGAGCAGCAGATGCTCGCGCTCGCCCGGGGATTGGCCACCGATCCCGCGGTCCTGCTGCTCGACGAACTGTCGATGGGGCTGGCGCCGCTGGTCGTCGGCCGGCTCTACGACGAGGTCGCCGAGATCGCCCGCAGCGGCGTGGCGGTCCTCGTCGTCGAGCAGTTCGCGAATGCCGTACTCGATTTCGCAGACCACGCAGCAGTTCTCGTGCGCGGACGCATCCAGAAACAAGGCCATCCCGACAGCGGTCTCCGATCCGAGCTCGCCGCCCTCTACCTAGGGAGTCCCTCATGACCTCGACCGAATCCCGTGCGGACCGATTCACCCGTGAACTGTCCGAGCTGAAGATCCCCGATCCCGCCGCCGGCCGGTCGTCGCTGTGGCTGCGGCTCGGCATCGCCCTCATGGTGATCGGCCCGATCCTCGGAGTGGTGGCATACTTCATGTCGCACAACACGTCCGACGCGCTCGTGCAGCGCGACGCGATCGTGGTCTCGATTCTCGGCGTCGCTGTCGCGGTCGTCGGCGCGGCACTGTACCTGCGCTACTCGCTCACCGGATTCCTCCGGTTCTGGATGGCACGTCAGTCCTTCGATCTCGGCATGCTCGCCGAGCGCACGTCCGAAAGTGAGGTTGAAGCATGACCACCTCGACTCCGCTCCGCGCCGGAGAACAGCTCGCCAGTGCCGAATGCACGGTCCGTGTGGTCGTCGTCCGTGCACCGGCCGACGCCGGGGGAGTACTGGCGTGCGGTGGGAGCCCGATGGTTCCGGCAACCGGCGGCCGCCCCTCGACCGCCGGCATCACCGATCTCGTCACGCTCATCGGCAAGCGGTACGTCGACGAGAACGACACTCTCGAGGTCCTGTGCACCTCGCCGGGTGTGGGTGAGCTGACCTACAACGGAGTTCCGCTGAGCGTCAAGGCGGCCAAGGCGCTTCCCGCCTCCGACTGAGTACCGACGATCACGTCCCGTGGGGCCGCCGGGCCCGATCCGGCGGGCCCACGGGAAACCGACGAAAGAAGTTGAGAACATGGCTGTGCCCGGTGGCATGAGTTTCGAGCTGACCGAGGACCAGGAACTGATCCGCAGGTCGGTCGCCGAGCTGATGAAGAACTTCGGCGACCAGTACTGGATGGAAAAGGACCTCGCGCACGAGTTTCCGACGGAGTACTACAAGGCGCTGGCCGACGGCGGGTGGCTCGGCATCACCACTCCGGAGGAGTACGGCGGGCACGGCCTCGGCATCACCGAGGCGTCCATTCTTCTCGAAGAGGTCGCGCGATCCGGCGGTGGCATGAATGCCGCGACCGCGATCCACCTGTCCATCTTCGGGATGCACCCGGTAGTGGTGCACGGATCCGACGAGCTGAAGCAGCGGACCTTGCCACGGGTCGCCAGCGGTGATCTGCACGTGTGCTTCGGTGTCACCGAACCCGGTGCGGGACTGGACACCTCGCGCATCACCACGTTCGCTCGCCGCGAGGGCGACCACTACATCGTCAACGGGCGCAAGGTGTGGATCTCCAAGGCGATGGAGTCCGAGAAGATTCTCCTCCTGACCCGAACCCAGCGTTACGACGAGGTCGAGAAGAAGACCGACGGCATGACGCTGTTCCTCACCGATCTGGATCGAAGCCGTGTCGAAGTCCGGCCGATCCGGAAGATGGGGCGCAACGCGGTGTCCTCCAACGAGCTGTTCATCGACGACCTCCGCGTCCCCGTCGAGGACCGGGTCGGCGAGGAAGGCAAGGGATTCCAGTATCTTTTGGACGGTCTGAATCCGGAGCGTATGCTCATCGCGGCCGAGGCTCTCGGCATCGGGCGGGTCGCTCTGGACCGCGCCGTCAAGTACGGCAACGAGCGTGAGGTGTTCGGCCGGCCGATCGGCATGAACCAGGGAATCCAGTTCCCGCTCGCGGACTCGCTGGCACATCTCGATGCCGCAGAACTGGTGTTGCGCAAGGCGACCTGGCTCTACGACAACGGCAGGCCGTGCGGACGTGAGGCGAACACCGCCAAATATCTCTGCGCCGAAGCAGGTTTCACCGCGGCCGACCGGGCGCTGCAGACGCACGGGGGCATGGGGTACTCGGAGGAGTACAACGTCGCCCGCTATTTCCGTGAGGCTCGGGTGATGCGAATCGCCCCGATCAGCCAGGAAATGATTTTGAACTATCTGGGATCACACACTTTGGGAATGCCGAGGAGCTACTGATGGCAGGAAGCAATCCGTTGTTCGACCTGACCGGGCGGTCGGCGCTGGTGACCGGTGCGGCCGGTGGTATCGGCGCCGCGGTCGCGGAAGCACTTGCCGCGGCCGGTGCCTCGGTGATGGTGACCGACATCGACCCCGACGCCGCGGCCGCCGTCGCCGAGCGCATCACCGCGAACGGCGGCAAGGCCGACAGCGTCGGACTCGACGTGCGTGACCGCGCCGCCGCCGACGCCGCCGCAGCCCGGGCCGCCGGGTTCGGCCAGGGCGCGCTGCACATCCTGGTGAACAACGCCGGGGTCACCGAACCGGCGATGTTCAAGGACCTCGAGACCGAGAGCGTCCAGAAGATGCTCGACATCCATCTGCTGGGCGCGTTCAACTGCGCCAAGGCGGCGCTGCCGTTCCTCCCGACCGACGGCACCGGCCGGATCGTCAACGTCACGTCGTCGGCCGGAATCACGGGCACGCTCGGTCAGGTGAACTACTCCGCGGCGAAGGCCGGCATCATCGGTATCACCAAGTCCCTGGCGCGCGAACTGGCCCGCAAGAACATTCTCGTCAACGCCATCGCGCCGCTCGCGGCCACCCCGATGACGAACACCATCCGCACCGACGCGAAGTTCGCCGAGCAGATGCTCAACCGAATTCCGTTGCGCCGCTGGGCAGAACCGTCGGAGGTTGCGGGAGCGTTCGTGTTCCTCGCGTCCGATGCCGCTTCCTTCGTCACCGGCCAGGTGCTGCCGGTGGACGGTGGAATGGTGATGTGATGACACCGGAACCGGCATCCGCCGGTGCCGCGGCCGGTCCGCTCGACGGGGTCACCGTCGTCACCCTCGAACAGGCGGTCTCGGCGCCGATGGCCACCCGGGTGCTCGCCGACTTCGGGGCCCGCGTCATCAAGGTGGAGAACCCGAAGGGCGGGGACTTCGCCCGGGACTACGACGATGTGGTGGGTGGTCTTGCCGCGCACTTCGTGTGGGCGAACCGGGGCAAGGAGTCGGTCACGCTCGATCTGAAGTCCGATGCCGGACTGGACGTGCTGCACCGGCTGCTGGCGTCGGCGGACGCGCTCGTGTCCAACCTGGCGCCCGGTGCGACCGCGCGCCTCGGATTGACCGCCGCGGAACTCGAGAAGCGTTACCCGGAGCTGATCATCGTCGAGATCGACGGCTACGGCTCCGGGGGACCGCTGTCCCACAAACGTGCGTACGACCTTCTCGTGCAGGCGGAAGCGGGATCGTGCGCGGTGACCGGCTTCCCGGGTGAGCCGGCGAAACCGGGGCCGCCCTTCGCGGACATCTCGACCGGCCTGTACTCGGCCCTGTCGATCCTGGCGTTGTTGCTCGGCAAGGCGCGGAATCCCGAGCGCAACCGCGGTCTCGAGGCGGTGTCGGTCAGTCTGTTCGACACGATGACCGACATGATGGGCTACCCCCTGACCTACACCCAGCATTCGGGCGTGAACCAGCAACCGCTCGGGATGAGTTCGCCCGCGGTCGCACCCTACGGCGCCTACCGCACGGCGGACGAGCAGACGGTGGTCCTGGGCACGACGAACGACCGGGAATGGCAGCGGCTCGCCCGGGAGATCCTGCAGCGCGACGATCTGGCGGAGGACGAACGGTTCCGGACCAACTCCGACCGTGTCCGCAACCGTGCCGTGCTCGACGAGGCGATCGGCGAGTGGTGCGCCCGCCACGATCTCGCCCACGTACAGAAGACGGCCGACGAAGCGGGAATCGGCAACTCGCGCTACAACATTCCGAGTGAGGTGCTTGCTCATCCCCAGTTGAGCGAGCGCGACCGGTGGCGGACGCTCGACACGCCGGCCGGTTCGATCCAGGCGATCCTGCCACCGCCGATCATCGCCGGGCGCGAACTGAGGATGGACCCGGTCCCCGGTCTCGGTGAGCACACCGACCGCGTGCTGTCCGACTTCGGATACTCGCCGTCCGAGATCGAGGAACTGCGCCGCCAGGGCGCAATCGGCCCGGAGTACCGGCGGTGACCGGCGAGTCCCGGTCCGAGGGACCGGTGCTGCTGCGCGACGACCGCGACGGCGTCCGGACACTGACGTTGAACCGGCCACGCCGGAAGAACGCGATCGACACCGAACTGTGGGGGTGCCTGCGCGACGCACTCGACGACGCCGGGACCGACCCGGACGTGCGTGCCCTGGTGATCACCGGTGCTGCCGGCGCGTTCTGTTCGGGCGCGGACATCGCGAATCCCGGCACCTCGCACCCGATGCGCAAGATGCGGGTGCTGACCGACGTCGCCCTGCTGTTGCACGACCTGCCGGTGCCGACCGTCGCCAAGGTGAACGGTGTGGCGGTGGGTGCGGGCTGGAACCTGGCGCTCGGGTGCGACCTGGTGGTGGCCACCCCGGAATCGACGTTCTCGCAGATCTTCACGAAGCGGGGACTGTCGCTGGATCTCGGTGGTTCGTGGCTGCTGCCGAAGCTCGTCGGTCTTCAGCAGGCGAAGCGTCTGACGTTGCTCGCGGAGACGATCGATGCCGAGCAGGCACACGCGATGAATCTCGTGACGTGGGTGGTTCCCGGTGACGAAATCGACGTGTTCGTCGACGAACTCACGCGCAAGCTCGTCGCGGGGCCGCCGGTTGCGCTCGCCCAGACCAAGGCACTGCTCAACGAGGGTGCCGACCGGACTCTGCGCGACGCCCTCGCGAACGAGTCACGCGCACAGGCAACGAATTTCGCGACGGCCGACGCGCCGGAGGCGTTCTCGGCGTTCGTCGAGAAGCGGGAACCGCGATTCACGGGACAGTGGACGGTCAGCCGCGCACAGTAGCGCCGCGTGACCTGTCCTCGGATGACAATGGGAGAAGTAGATGCGTGAAGTGGTGATCGCGGAGGCGGTCCGGACACCGGTGGGCAAGCGCAACGGCGGGCTGGCGGGTGTGCACCCGGCGGACCTGTCCGCGGTGGTGCTCACGGCGCTCGCGGAGCGAACCGGGATCGACCCGGTGATCGTCGACGACGTGGTCTGGGGTTGTGTGTCCCAGGTCGGCGACCAGTCCAGCAACATCGGCCGGTACTCGGTGCTCGCGGCGGGCTGGCCGGAGAGCATTCCCGGCACCTCGGTGAACCGGGCGTGCGGGTCGAGCCAGCAGGCCCTGGACTTCGCCGTGCACGCGGTCATGTCCGGGCAGCAGGACGTCGTGGTCGCCGGCGGTGTCGAGTCGATGAGCCGGGTGCCGCTCGGCGCGGCGAGGGCCGACGGCATGCCGTACGGGCCGCGCGCGCTCGCCCGCTACGACAATTTCCAGTTCAACCAGGGCCTCGGCGCCGAGATGATCGCCGAGAAGTGGGGGTTCTCGCGGACCCGGCTCGACGAACTGTCGGCGCAGTCCCACGAGTGGGCGGCGGCGGCGATCGACCGGGGTGCGTTCGACGCCCAGATCGTGCCGGTCGAGACCGAGGACGGGACGGTCGCGCGCGACGAGGGGCTACGGCGCGGCACGACCGTCGAAAAGCTCGCGGGCCTGAAGCCGGTGTTCAAGGAGGACGGGGTGATCCACGCGGGGAACTCCTCGCAGATCGCCGACGGCGCAGCGGCGCTGCTGGTCACCACGCCTGAGAAGGCGCGCGAACTGGGTCTCACCCCGATCGTGCGGTACCGCGCCGGGGTGGTCGCCGGCTCCGATCCGGTGCTCATGCTGACCGGTCCGATCCCGGCGACCGAGAAGGTGCTGCGGAAGGCGGGACTGGGAATCGGTGACATCGGGGTGTTCGAGGTGAACGAGGCGTTCGCATCGGTGCCGTTGGCCTGGCTCGAGGAGACCGGTGCCGATCCGGCGCGGGTGAATCCTCTCGGTGGCGCGATCGCGCTGGGACATCCCCTCGGAGGTTCCGGAGCCATCCTCATGACGAGGATGGTCCACCACATGCGCGACAACGGGCTCCGGTACGGGCTGCAGACCATGTGCGAGGGCGGTGGTACGGCCAACGCGACCGTCGTCGAACTCGTGGACCGATAGCCGGGAGAATCCTGGGGAAGGGTACTCGGAATCCGTGTGAGCTGCTGCACGGAACTGCTCGATATGAGACCCTTGTCACATCCGGAAATCCAACCTACTGTGTACTAAGTAGGTTGGTCCGAAAGGAGCGAGGTGTCAGCACCGAGGCCGTACGACACACTCCTCTCCAAGGGCGAGGATCGCCGTCAGCTCATTCTTTCCGTCGCGCAGCGACTGCTGGCGCGGAACGGCTGGCGGAACACGACCCTCGCCCAGATCGCTGGAGAGGCCGGTGTCACCACCGCTGGGCTGCTGCATCACTTCGAGTCCAAGGACCAGTTGTTGCATGCGGTGCTCGATGCCCGCGACCGCGACGACGATGCACACGCGGATCGGTCCGGCGACCTGCTCGAACAGCTCGGGAGGGTGCCGGAGCGATTCGAGCGCTCACCTGAACTGGTGGGGATGTTCGCCACGCTGGTGATCGAGAACCTCGATCCGGCTGCACCCCTGCACGGTCGCCTGCTCGATCGATACCGGGCTTCGTTGGACACCGTCGAGGACGGCATCCGGCGCGGCCAACGCGCAGGGCGGTATCGCGCCGACGTGGACCCCGCGACCAAGGCTGTAGAGATCGTCGCCTTTCTCAACGGAATGGAAACCTCATGGCTGCTCGATCCATCGATTCCTCTTACCGCGGTGTTCCGGGAGTACATACAGTCGCTTACTCGACAGCTCATGCCCGACGCCACCAGCTGAGAAGGCGGCTGGCCGTCGTCGCACCGAATGTCGCCGACGCCGTCCAGTACGCCGGCGGCTGGCTCTTCGACCACGTGATGGCCGGCTGGGAGGTCACGGTCGCCGTGGCCGATCCCAAGGACGTGCGTCCGATCCGGATCCTCGGCGCGAACACCGTCGATCTGGAGTCGGCACTGTCCTCGCCCATCGGCCCGATGCCCGAATCCATTGCGGTGTCGGCGGATCTGTACGAAGCGGACAGCCGGATCCGCGAGGGCATGATCGACGCGCTCGACAACGGCCTCACCCGCATCGCAGTGTGGGGCGATGCCCTGCCGTCGGATCTGGATCGGAAGTTCGATTCGATCCAGCACCAGCTGAGCCTGGCGGCACGCGCCTTCAAGTCCCACGCCCTCGCGGCGGCGTCGGTGCCGTCCACCGCACCCGGTGTGGTCGAACAGTTCCGCAGCGGTGGAGCGGAACGATCGTTCGGATTCGCATCGGTGGGATGAGTGCGGCTTCGCCGCCGGTGTGCCTTTCCGGCGCCTGTAGCCGCCGGAAAGGCACACCGGGCGGTTACGCCACGTCGATGACGACCTTTCCGATCGCCCGGCCGTCGGAGACGATGCGCAGCGCCTCGACGGTGTCGTCGAGAGGCAGGCGCGCGCCGATGTGAGGGACGACCCGGCCGGTCGCGAGCAACTCACGCAATTCGGTTTCGTTGCGCCGCATCTCGTCCGGATCCAGGTCCTGGAACTGGAATCCGAGAATCCGCACGCCCTTGACGAGTACGAGATTCAGCGGGATCCGCGGAATCTCGCCTGAGGCGAAGCCGATCGTGACGAACCGTCCGCCGCGCCGCAGCGCCCGCAGCGCGACCTCGGACAGGTCGCCGCCGACCGGGTCCAGGACCACGTCGGCGCCACCGGGCAGCGCCTCCCGCAGCGCCGTCCGCACATCCACGGTGCGGTGGTCGACGAGGTGACGCGCCCCGTAGGACGCGGCGACCTCCAGCTTGTCGGGGGTGGACGCGACCGCGGTGACGGTCGCCCCCATGGCCACGGCGAGCTGGACGGCCGCGAGCCCGACCCCGCCGCCGGCGCCGAGCACGATCACCTCGTCGCCGGGGCGGACCCGGGCCACCGATCGCAGACTGTGATAGGCGGTCCGATGCGCGACACCGAACGCAGCGGCGACGTGGGCGTCGACGCCGTCCGGGATCGGTGTCAGGTTCCGCGCCGGGGCGACGACCTGTTCCGCGAACGCCCCGACGATGCCGGTGCCGACGACCCGGTCACCGACCGCGAAGTTCTCGACCCCGTCGCCCAATTCCTCGACGACACCGGCGAATTCGCTGCCGGGAACGAACGGCGGCGGAACGCTGACCTGATACTTGTCGGCGACGAGCAGGACATCCGGGAAGTTCACCGCGGCCGCGGCAACTCGCACCCGGACCTTGCCCGGCTCGAGTGCGGGCGGATCGAGGGTGCCGACGCGAACGACCTCGATGGATCCGTATTCGGGGCAGATCGCTGCACGCATGCGATCACCTGCCCTGCCATACGGGGGCGCGCTTCTCGACGAACGCCGCCGCACCCTCTTTGGCGTCCGCACTGGAGAAGACGGTGCTCTGCCATTCCTTCAGCCGGGATGCAGCGAGCGCGGAGTCGGACACCGACAGCCGGACCAGCTCCTTGCACGCGGCGAGCCCGAGCGGCGCGTTCGCAGCGATCCGCTCCGCGTATCCGAGCGCGGTGTCCAGAACCCGGTCCTGGGCGACCACCGCATTGACGAGTCCGAGTTCGTAGCCACGGGTCGCGGTGATCGGATCTCCGGTCAACGTCATCTCGAGTGCGGCGCCGACGGGGATGCGTGTCCCGATCGTCGTGCCCCCACCACCCGGGAACAGGCCCCGCTTCACTTCGGGGAGACCGAACTTCGCCTCGGTGGCGGCGACGATGATGTCGCATCCGAGGAGCAGTTCGAGCCCACCACCGACGGCGGTGCCGTTGGCGGCGCCCACCACCGGGACGGCGAGTTCCCCGGCGGACAGCCGGCGGTAGGCGTCGGCGTCGTCCGGGTTGTCGAACCCCACCGACCCTCCTTCGGCGAACACACGCAGATCCATGCCGGAGCAGAACGCGCGGTCGCCGGACCCGGTGAGGACGATCGCCCGGATCTCCGGATCGTTCTCGGCTTCGCGTGCGGCGGCCCCGAGACCGCGCATCATCGGACCGGTCAGGGCGTTGCGGGCCTCGGGACGGTCGAGGCGCAGGACCAGAACCTGCCCGCGCCTCTCCGTGACGAGCCCGTCGAATCCGCCGGTCATCCCTTGTAGTCCGTCGACTCGGCGAGTTCCGCCGCCGACTTCATGAGGTTGACGATGACCGGACCGTACGACTGCAGTTTGATGTCGTCGCCCGCGCGCTGGAAGCCCTGTTCGAGGACGATGGCAAGCTTCCACTTCGCCAGCACCAGGTAGTAGTCGAGGTCGTCGACCTGACGGCCGGAGACGTCGGCGTAGTGCGCGAGCATCTGCGAGCGGTTCGGCATCCCGGTCAGATCGACGTAGCTGACCGCGCTGTCCTCGATGGCGCTGGTGTCCTCGGGCCAGTTCATGAGCATCCAGCCGAGGTCGAGCTTCGGATCGCCGACGGTCCCCATCTCCCAGTCGACGAGCGCCGCGAGCTTCGCGGGAGCACCGTTGCGGTACATCACGTTCGCGAACTGGTAGTCGCCGTGCATCAGACCCGGGACGTAGTCGAGCGGGCGGTGGGTCTGCAGCCACTCGGTGGCGACATCCATACCTTCGATCTCGCGCGTCTTGATCCGTTCGAAGAATCGGGTCCAGCGGTCGACCTGCCGATCGTGGAAGCCTTCGGGCCGCCCGAGATCCTGGAGGCCTTGCGCTTTCCAGTCGACCTTCGAGAGCAGGGCGATGCCCTCGGCGAGCTGGTAGGCCAGTCCCTTTCGTGCCTCGACGTCGGAGTCGAACGGCGCGGGCCAGGTGCCGCGGTGATCCATCGGGGACCAGCCGTCGACAAACCCCATGAGGTAGAAGGAACGTCCGAGCACCGACGTGTCCTCGCACGCGGCCACGGCTTTCGTGTGCGGCACGTCGGTGCCGTCCAGCGCCTGGATGATGCGCCACTCGCGCATGATTCCGCTGTCGCGGTCGACGGGGGCGCCGGCCGGCGGGATCCGGATGACGCACGTGAAGTCGTCACGCGTGAGTTTGTAGATCTCGTTCTGGGTACCGCCGGACAGGTACTTCGCCTCGAGCGGGGCTCCCTTGCCGGGCAGGCCCTGCTCGTCCATCCATGCGGCGAGGCGTTCGGTGTCGATCACAGGTTCCCCACTTCGAGTTCGAGGTAGTCGGCGAATTTCGCCCGGGCAGCTTCTTGCTTCTTCGGGATCCACTCCGACGGCCACATGTCGTCGATCGGCTCGTAGTCGCGCAGAACCTGCTTCGCGACGGTCGTCTTGTGCACCTCGGTCGGTCCGTCGGCCAGACCCATCACCGCGGCGCCGTGGATCATCCGGAAGAACGGCATCTCGTTCGTGACACCGAGCGCACCGTGCACCTGCATTGCGCGCCAAGCGATGTCGTGCAGGACGGTGGGCATCACGATCTTCGCGGTCGCGATGTCCTTGCGCACCTTCTTGTAGTCGTTGTACTTGTCGATCTTCCACGCGGTGTTGAGCACGAACAGCCGGAACTGCGTGAGCTGCGCGTAGGAGTCGGCGATGTAACCCTGCACGGTCTGCTTGTCGGCGAGGCGGCTACCGGCTGTCTCGCGGCTGAGAGCGCGTTCGCACATCATGTCGATCGCCTTCTGCGCCAATCCGATCGTGCGCATGGCGTGGTGGATGCGGCCGCCGCCGAGGCGTACCTGCGCGGCCGCGAACGCCCCGCCCTCCTCGCCGAGCAGCGCGTCGGCGGACACCCGCACGTTGTTGTAGTGGATCAGTGCGTGAGTGCCCTCGTTCATCGGTTCGCCGTACAGCCCGACGTTGCGGACGATCTCGACACCCGGGGTGTCCGTGGGGACGAGGAACATCGACGTGCCCTTGTGCACCGGGACGTCGGGATCCGTCACGACCATCACGATGAGGAACTCGGCGGTCCGGGCGTTGGAAGAGAAGTACTTCCAGCCGTTGATCACCCAGTGGTCGCCGTCCTTGACGGCCCGGGTCCGGAACTGTGCCGGGTCGGCACCGCCCTGCGGTTCGGTCATCGAGTACGAGGAGAACACCTCGCCGTCGAGCAGCGGCTGCAGGTAGCGCTCCTTCTGCGCGGGAGTGCCGTAGTGAGCGATGATCTCGGCGTTGCCGGTGTCCGGTGCCTGGCAGCCGAACACGATCGGCGCCCAGCTCGATCGACCGAGGATCTCGTTGAGCAGCGCGAGTTTCAGCTGGCCGTAGCCCTGACCGCCGAGTTCGGGCCCGAGGTGCGTCGCCCACAGACGCTGTTCCCGGACCTCCTGTTTGAGCGGTTCGATCGCCTTGCGCCGGGCGCCGTCGAGCGGAACGAACTGTTCGTGTTCCCACACCAGATCGAGGGGTTCGACCTCTTCACGCACGAACGCGTCAGCCCAGTCGAGTTTCGCCTGGTACTCGGGGTCGGTTTCGAAATCCCATGCCATTGCATCTCCTCTCCACGAGTGAGAATATGACTCTTGCAATCAAGAATGCAATTCTGAGACGGGAAACGGCACTGCACAGACGATGTGCGGAAAGGCGAGCGATGAAGGCCGAAGACCTGTTCCACCTGGGCGTCGTGGCGGACGACCCGGAGTCGACCCGCGAGGAGTTCACCGCGCTCCTCGGATACGAGTGGGGACCGGAGGTCGGCGGCGCGGTGCCCGTGACGCTTCCCGCCGGCGACCGCACCGTCGATCTGCGATGCGCCTACTCGATCACCGAACCCCGCCTCGAGGTCGTGCGCAGCGTCCCGGGAACGATGTGGGAGGCCGGCGGCGGAATCCACCACGCCGGATACTGGTCCGACGACGTCGCGGCCGACGCCACCGCACTGGTCGCGCGGGGATTCGTCACCGAGGCCACCCGGGCCGGGGCCGACGGAGGCCTGTTCTTCGCATTCCTCCGCGGAACGACCGGGCTGCGGATCGAACTCGTCACCCGCGCCGCGGAGCAGGGGCTGCAGCGGTGCTGGGGAGCCGGCGCATGACCACGGTGGGCGTCGTGACCGGCGCGGGACGGGGAATGGGGTACGCCTGCGCGCAACGACTTTCCGGGACGGTGGACGTCCTGCTGCTCGTCGACCGCGATGCCGCAACCGCTGCTGCCGCCGCCGAAACCCTGGCCCCCGCGGGTGCGGTGGAGCCGATCGTCCTCGACATCACCGACGGCGATGCGCTCACCCGCCTCGCCGACCGCGTGTCCGAACTCGGCACGCTGCGCGCGGTGGCGCACGCGGCGGGAATCTCGCCGACGATGGCGGACTGGCGGCAGATTTTCACCGTCGATCTCGTCGCGACCGCGAGGCTGGCCGAGACGTTGCGTCCGCTCGCCACGGCCGGGACCGCGACCGTGTGCTTCGCGTCGATGGCGGCGTCGATGGCGCAATCGGGACTGACACCCGACGTCGCCGAGGTGCTCGACGATCCGCTCGGCGACCGGTTCCTGGACCGGATCCGTGCCGCAGCGGGTCCGACCGTCGAGCACAGCGGCGCCGCATATGCGCTGGCCAAGCTCGGCGTGCAGCGGTTCGTGCGCCGCGAGGCGGTGCGGCTCGGTCCGCGCGGGGCCCGGATCTGCTCGGTCTCGCCGGGCATCATCGACACCCCGCAGGGGCGGCAGGAAGCGGAGAACAATCCCCGGATGGCCGGGTTCGTGCAGCAGACCCCACTGGGCAGGACGGGCCGTGCGGACGAGGTCGCGGCCGTGGTAGCGTTCGCGCTCTCGGATGACGCGGGCTTCCTGAGCGGCACAGATCTTCTCGTCGACGGAGGCGTGTGCGCCGCGATGAGCACGTAGAACAGGGATGACCATGACGGAACCGGCCGACGACCTCGCGTACCGTATCGCGCAGCGCACGCTCGCGAGACGAGGGGACAACTACGCCAACGAGGTTCGCAGTCTTCTCGATGCGGCCGTGGTGGTGATGAAGAAGTCCGGCACGGCCTCGCGCGCGCGAGTCGCGGACATCGTCGCCGAATCCGGCCTGTCGAACGATGCCTTCTACCGGCACTTCCGGTCGAAGGACGCACTTGTCGCCGCGATCCTCGAGGACGGCACCGCACGCCTCCGCGACTATGTCGCCCATCAGATGAGCAAGGAAACCACGCCGGAGGGGCAGGTCCGGCGCTGGGTCGAGGGCGTGATGTCGCAGGGCGCCGACGACGTCGGCGCGGCCACCCGGGCGGTGCTGTGGAACACGGCCGGCCTGGGGGAGTACAGCGAGTCCGGTCCGCCTTCGCCCAGCGGCCCGCTCGCGGGCCTGCTGCACGCACCCTTCGCCGAATTGGGCAGTGCGGACCCGCAGTTCGACGCGAACCTCGCCGCACACGCGACGATCGGCATGCTCGTCGATCACCTCTGGCGACGGGTTGTGCCGGCTCCCGGTGACATCGACCGGATCACCGCGTTCTGCCTCCGGACCGCAGCCTCCGGGCGCTGAGCTACACAGCCTCCGGACGCTGAGCTACACAGCCTCCCGGCGCTGAGCTACACAGCCTCCCGGCGCTGAGCTACACAGTCTCCGGACGCTGATCTACGCCGGGTCGGAGGGCGCGTCCGGCCGCAGGCTGCGAAGGAAGATCTCCACGGCCATCGCCGTGTGCCGTTCCTGTTCCTCCTCGCTGCGGAGAATGCCGAACGAGGCGAGCCGTGAGGGCGCACCGGTCGCCATTCCGAGGAAGTGCTCGGCGAGCACGTCCGGATCGTCGGCCTGGATCGCTCCGGTCGCGGCGTGCCGTCGCAGCAGGTCGGCGACGAGTTGCCGGCGCGGCCAGAATCCCGTGCCGTACGTGCGGCGGGCGAGGTCCGGATAGCGCGACGCGTGCGCGATGGCGATCTGCTCGAGCTTGATCATCGACGGATCGAGCGCGCGGCGCAGCGCAGCCTGGGCGATCGCGGTCAGGGCGCCCGGAAGGTCGTCCAGGTCCGGGTCCTCCGGTTCGGGTACGGGCCAGTTCGGCCGCTGGATCGCCCATCCGAGCACGGACCGGAAGACGTCCTCCTTGGTGGGAAACCGGGCGTAGAGCGTCGGTTTGGTGGTGCCGGCCTCGGCGGCGATGGCGTTCATGGACGTGCCCTCGTAGCCGTGTTCGAGGAACAGCTTCAGCGCCGCTTCGCGGACGGCACGGTCGAGCTGGGATGCCTGCTCCCGGGTGGGGCGCCCACCGCGTCGTGGTGCGGCGGAACCGTCGGGCTTCTGCGGTGTCATGAAACGAAGTGTGCCAGGCGATTCCGCTATGGACATTTAACTTGACCGATGGGTAAAGTTATCGCAGCGAATCCCCCACCGGCCGGAGGCCCACATGTCCGAGACGACCATGCAGCGGGACGTCATCGCCACGCTCGATTCTCATTTCCAGCAGCGCAAGCAGCAGGTTCCGTTGCTGGCGCAGCGCGCCGAGGCGGAGGGCATCACGCAGATCACCTCCCGTGAGGACATGATCCCGCTGCTCTTCCCCCACACGACGTACAAGAGCTACCCGGAATCCCTGATCGCGAAAGGCCAGTGGGCCACCATGAATCGGTGGCTCGACTCCGTGTCGGCCCATCGCGTCACCGACGTCGACGTCTCGGGTGTCACGGACGTGGACGGCTGGATCGAGGCACTCGAAGCCGCCGGCCACCTCGTGTCCAGCTCGAGCGGCACCAGCGGAAAAGGATCGTTCCTCAACAAGTCCCTGCGTGACCGTGAAGCCAACATGCAGAACATGATCGACGGACTGACCGAGATGGGACTGCCGCCGGAGCGGACCTGGCACGTCATCCCTGTCGGCCCCGACACCGGTCAGAGCGCGCACGTCGCGATGCGCGACATGATCATCGACAAGTACCGCCGGCCCGACGGCATCCCGCTGTTCGAGGGCACACCGCCGACCGGTCATCACCGCTACATGGCACGGCTGCAGGCGATGCGCCGGGCCATGGCGGACGGCACGGCCGCACCCGACGAGATCGCCGCATTCGAGGCCGAGGCACAGGTGCGCGCAGCGGAACAGGAACGCCGGTTGCACCACTGGGCCGACCACATTCTGGCCCGTCCCGACGAGCGCGTCTTCTTCAACTCCCAGTTCACCCAGCTGTTCCGGCTCGTCGAGATCCTGCGGGAGAAGGGAGCCCGGGACGGCGACATCACCGGGGCGAACGCGCTGACCGTCGGCGGCGGCCTCAAGGGCAACACCCTGCCCGACGACTACCAGGAGCAGATCTTCCGGATGCTGAACATCGCCCCGGAACGCTTCTTCCACTACTACTCGATGCAGGAACTCAACCTCCGCATGCCGCGGTGCCTCGGCGGGCGCTACCACGTACCCGACGAGATCGTCCTGTTCGTGCTCGACAAGGACGGCACGAAGCTCGCCGAACCGGACGGTGACGCCGTCACCGGTCGCGCCGCATTCTTCGACACGACGGTCGACGGACGCTGGGGCGGAACGATCTCCGGCGACCGCATCACCGTCGACCTCCGCGACTGCCCGTGCGGACGCAGCGGCCCGACCGTCCTGCCCGGCATCGCCCGCTTCACCGACCTCGGAGACGACGACAAGATCACGTGTGCCGGCACCATGGACGCCTACGTCCGCGGGTTCATCGAGGAATGAGACGACCATGACCGCAACCACTTCCGCCCCTGCCACGTCCGAGATCCGGGTGCCCCACTTCGTTCGCGGCGAGCTCGTCTGGGGCGAGGACAGTGAATACCTCTCCCGCGACTTCGGTGTTCCGTTCGTGACACCGAAACTCGAATACAACGGCCTGTTCGCACCGCGATCGGAGGTCGGCCCCGCGTTCGACGTCCCGATCTCGGAGATCATCGACTTCCTCGTCGAAACCGCGCAGCACCTGACCCTCGACAAGAACGAATACCTGCAGGAATCACTCGAGATGACCGTGCAGGTCAGTGCGCTTCCGCGGCGCATCATCGAGAACACCTTCGCGCGTCCGGGCCAGTTCCTGACCAGGCAGGCACTCGAATACCGGCTCGAGCGCACGTTCGGCAGCCTCGACGTCCTCGACGGCTGGTCCGAGCGCACCGACCCGAACGGCAACGTCAGCCGGGTACGGGCGTTCCCGCCGCGCCTGGTCCACATGATGGCCGGCAACTCCCCGAGCGCCGCGATGACCACCATCGCCGATGCCGCACTGACCAAGGGCGTCAACCTGTTCAAGATGCCCTCGGCCGACCCGTTCACCACCGTCGCCGTGCTCCGCACCATGGCCGACATCGCTCCCGGCCATCCGGTGCTCCGATCCATGTCGGCGGTGTACTGGCGCGGCGGCGACGAGAAGGTCGAGAACATTCTCTACCGCTCCCAGTACTTCGACAAACTCGTCGCGTGGGGTGGCGGTTCCGCGATCGAGAACGCCGCCAAGTACGCGGGTCCGGGATTCCAGCTGATCTCGTTCGACCCCAAGGTGTCGATGTCGATCGTCGGCCGCGAGGCCTTCGAATCCGAAGAGACGCTGCGCGAGGTCGCCGAACTGGCCGCCCGCGACGCCACGATCTTCAACCAGGACGCGTGCCTCGCGGCCCGGCACATCTGCATCGAGGGCGACGTCGAGCAGACCGACCGATTCTGCGCCCTGCTGCACGAGCGCCTCGGTGTGGACCGCGATTTCGCGGAAGCTGCCGGTCCGAAACCCAACGCGGAGATCCGGGACGCGGTCGAGGGAATGCGATTCCTCGAACCGGACTACCGCGTGTGGGGCACGTTCGACGGCAGCGGCCTCGTGGTCCGCTCGCCGGAAATGGTGGACTTCCATCCGACGAACAAGACCGTCAACGTCATTCCGGTCCGGGACATGCGCGACGCCGCGTCCTACGCGACGGTCGCCACCCAGACGGTCGGCGTCTACCCGGCCCACCGCAAGACCGAGGTGCGCGACCTGCTCGCCACCGCCGGCGTCCAGCGCATCGTCCGCCTCGGCAGCGCCCTCACCGGCAGCATGGGCAGCCCCCACGACGGCATGTACCCGCTGCACCGCTTCGTGAACTGGGTGGTGGACGACGATGCTTGAACCGACACCCATGCCCTGGCGGGTACTCGGCCGATCCGGGATTCGTGTGAGCGAATTCTGCCTGGGCGCGATGACCTTCGGAACCGACTGGGGTTTCGGCGCCGACGAGGAGACCTCCCGCGCGATCTACCGGGAGTACCGGGAGGCCGGCGGGAACTTCGTCGACACCGCGAACAACTACACAGACGGAGCGAGCGAGGAGATCCTCGGCCGGCTCGTCGCCGGGGAGCGCGACTCCGTCGTCCTGAGTACGAAATACACGCTGTGCACGGACCCGGACGACCCGAACTCCGGTGGCAACCACCGGAAGAGCCTGCGCCGCAGCATCGAGACCAGCCTGCGGCGCCTCGGCACCGAGTACATCGACCTGCTGTGGGTGCACGCGTGGGACCGGTTCACCCCCGTCGACGAAACGCTGCGCGCGCTCGACGATCTGGTGCGCTCCGGCAAGGTCCTCGCGATCGGGGTGACCAACACGCCGGCGTGGGTGGTCGCACGGTCCGCGGCGATCGCGGAACTGCGCGGGTGGACCTCCTTCTGCGCCCTGCAGGTCGAATACTCCCTCGTCACAAGGACAGCCGAACGGGAACTGCTTCCCATGGCGCAGGCCCACGACCTCGCGATGTGCGCGTGGAGCCCCCTCGCGCGGGGACTGCTCGCCCGGGAACTCTCGTCCGAACGGGAGGAGAAGCTCGCGTCGGTCGTGCGCCGCGCCCGCGACGCGGCCCGGGAGATCGCCGCGGAACTGGGCACCACGCCGGCCCGCGTCGCGATCGCCTGGGTACGCAGCCGCGGATTGCTCCCGTCGATCGGGGCGCGCACCGTGGAACAGTTGCGGGACAACATCGGAGCCCTCGCCGTCGATCTCGACGACGACCATCTCACCCGGCTCGACGACGCCACCCGAATCCGTCTAGGCTACCCCCACGACTTCCTGGACGGCCTGTACGAGAGGCGCACTCTGCCCCCGCCGGCCGCCCCGCGCGACACCCCGGCAACCCCGGGACCCGCGCGGCTCCGAACCTGACGTCACGAAGGGCTGTGAGCTCGATGGACACACTCGACCACTGGATCACCGGGGCACCGGTCGCGGCGTCGACC